>PLSN01000317.1 GCA_003165135.1 Bacteroidota bacterium | reverse complement strand
GACCAATGGCATATTTACAGGCAAAAAAATTGTTCCGCTAATGCTTATTCCTTTTATTGAGAATGCATTCAAGTACGGCGTAAATGCCGAAGAGGATTCTGATATATCCATATCCATAGTCATAAAGGACGATGACCTGCATCTCAGTGTCATGAATAATAAGGTACACAGAGTGCCTGATGAATTCAAAACAGGAGTGGGGATCAAAAACACAAAAAAAAGGCTGGAGTTATTATACCCTACCCGACGCAGATTAACTATAGAAGATATGGACAACACTTTTAAAGTAACACTATATTTAAATCTCAAATGATAAAAGCTATCGCCATAGATGATGAACCTCCTGCATTAAAGGTCATTGAAAGTTTTTGCACCGAGGTGAATTTCATAGAACTGCAAAAGACCTTTACTTCTCCCAGAGATGCGCTAAAGTATCTGGCTAAGTTTCCGGTAGACCTGCTCTTTCTGGATATTAATATGCCGTCTCTGAGTGGTATTGATCTGTATAAAGAAGTCCGGCAGGACACCATGGCGATCTTCACCACCGCCCATAGTGAGCATGCGGTGGAGGGGTTTAATCTCAATGCAGTTGACTTCCTGCTTAAGCCATTTACGCTTGAGCGATTCGTACAAGCTGTGAATAAAGCCAACGATTTTTACCAGTTTCAGCATCCGAGCCTGGGTACCATTCCGCAGTTTCTATTTGTCCGTGCGGATTACAGCCTTATCAAGATCCCCATTGCCGATATTCTTTTTATAGAAGGGCTAGATGATTATCTCAAGATCCATATATACAATCAAAAGATGGTCGTGGCACGTATGACGATGAAATCGATCCTTGACAAACTGCCGGCCAATGACTTCATAAGAGTGCATCGCTCCTATATTATTTCTTTCAGCAGAATAGGCAGTGTCAGAAATAAATCGATAGTCATATCGGGAGTAGAGATCCCTATCGGCGCCAGTTATGAGGAGAATTTGCGGCGTATGCTCAAAGGGCAATAGCACTTCTCCGCGGAAATCCATTGCTTCGCCTCAACTTTCCGAATAATGCTCATAATCGATGGATATTTACGTTATATATTTATTTAGAGTAAATATCACGATATGAAAAATAAAGGGATCCTACAAAAGACAGGCCTTATGGTGATTTGGTCACTTCTTCCTTTCGGAAAGGCAAGACCTTTGCGATACACAGATAGCTCAGAGTCTGGGACCAGCGGCCAATTCAAATTATATGACAATTATCCACNNCATTCAGAACGATAACCATCATATATTTTTCTTTGATGAATGAGTCACAGGTTCGGATAGATATATCGGATGCTTCCGGCAAAAAGATCATGACGCTCATCAATGAGCAGTTTGAGGCAGGTGTTCAGAGAGTACCTTTGTATAAGGTAAATAATGAGATTGCTTTATCACCGGGTACTTATACATACAGGCTTATCGTCTCCAATGAGTCCGGAAAATTCAGTCAGGATAAATTGCTTACACTGCTTTGACCTCTCTGCATCTTTGAAACACCCAAGATCCAATTAATGCTGTCACCAAAAAATCTTTTATTCTCATTTTTTATCCTGATCGGGGTAGGATATGTATCTGCACAGGCCAGACCCGATACGCTGCAGATCGCAAAGCAGCTCCGAGATAAGGGGAAATATAAAAAAGCTACATCTATCCTAAAGGCATATTGCGCTCACTACCCCAAAGACATCAACGCACTATGGCTATATGCCCAGACAGAATTTTGGATGAGACATTTCCACCTATCCCAAAAACTCTATGAGCAGGCGGTCCGTTTGCAGCCGGATAAAGATTACCTCACATTAGACTATGCGCATGCCCTGCTCGATATGGGTGACTGGAAGAAAGCGGACAAAGTCTTAAAGAATCTTGAGAAGAGAGGTAAAACATATTCAGACCAGCTACAGATGCGAGCCAGGATATCATATTACAACGGAGACTATGATCGTGCAAAGAAAGAAGTAAAAATCGCGATAGATAGCAATACACAGAGCAAGACAGCCAGACAGCTATATGATGATATAATGACGGCCCGCTCACCATGGATCAAAATCGGGGCAGCTTTCTCCACCGACAATCAGCCTATTAAAACAGTCACGCCATCTATAGAGGCCGGTGTATATCTTCACCCGAATTCATCGCTGCAGATAGGTGTATCCAGTCCTGTTTTCATACGGGGAAATAATATCACCGATGCACAGATGGCTACTATAGGCAATACTTCTTCCTTTAAAAAAATTGGCTTACTGGTCAGGGCAGATATTGGCATTGATAAATTTCCCTACAAAAATAAAGTGAACTGGACCGGGGATCTATATCTGCAAAAGACCTTTGTCAAATACCTCGTCATAGACGCCCTGGCCGAGTACAAACCTTACCTGTATACATACAGCAGTATTGATACAGCACTAACTACAGGGCATTTCGTTTCGACCATAGGATGGACCGATCAGAATTTTATCAATGGCAAGTTGAGATTTGATCTTAATTGCTTTGCCGGCAGCAATTATGTCTATACACTTTATGGCTATGTATTTGCACCACCTATCCGGTTTTCTTTTGTTCGCCTGAGCTTCGGATATGGATACAGCTTCAGCGATTCAAAAAAAAACGATTACTCATCTTCCAGGCCTTTAGATACTATTATTAAGAATTTCGCAACCGCCCCAACGATCACCGGTATATACGATCCTTATTTTACACCTTCCGGCCAGCAGATCCATTCTGCATTGATCCTGCTAAAACTTAATCCGATCCGCTCTCTGGAAATCGGCCTGTCGGGCAGTATAGGATTTTACGCTTATACACAAAATCCATATCTGTATCTCAATAAAAATTCGTCAAGTGAACTTTATATCGCGAGCGGCTATTCGCGCGAGAATTTTATACCTATAGACGCGGGGGCATATGTGCAATGGCAGTTTGCAAAGAAATATAGCATCAAGGCAGATTACAAATACCGCAGTACTTACTTTTATACCAGCAATACAGCTAGTCTGAGTTTTAAAATGAGCATTTGGAAATAATGAAAAGCAGCAATAAAAATATCTGGAAGTTCAAAGAAGCTCCTTTTGCCAAAAGCCTGGATAGGTTCGTCCTCCTTGTATTGGTAGCTGGTGGGATATTTAGTGTGTTGCTTTTTGCCGACTGGTGGTTTAAGGAAGATACATCGACAATATCTGGCTATATATCATTCTTAGCGCGACACTATGGTATGGCATTGTACGTTTGGTACTGATCTGGATCAACTATCTCAGGGTCGATAAACCTCTACCTATAGAAGCACCTCAAGGATTGAGTGTGGCTATATTCACTACTAGCTCACCGGGTGAACCGTTGTCTATGTTTGAGAAAACACTCGCCGCCTGCCGCAATATAGAGTATCCACACACTACATATCTTCTCGATGACACACGTGACCCTGCATTCAAAGAAGTAGCAGAGAGAAATGGTGCGGTCTGGCTGGAGCTGGTCGGTATACCCGGAGCGAAAGCAGGCAAGATAAACGCTGCGTTGAAACTGACAAAAGAAGATTTCATACTCGTACTGGACCCTGATCATATTCCTTTTCCAAATTTCTTAGATCACACACTTGGTTTTTTTAATGACCCTCAAGTTGGATTTGTTCAGGTATCTCAGGCATATTACAATCAGTACCGTTCCTTTACGGCTGCAGGAGCCGCAGAGCAGACATACACATTCTATGGCCCGACCCAGATGAGCCTGTATGGACGGGGATGCAGTGTGGCGATAGGTGCCAATTGTACGTTCAGACGCAAAGCACTGGAGAGTATAGGTGGGCATGGCATAGGGCTCGCGGAGGACCTTATCACATCCATTCGCATTCATGCCGCAGGTTGGACATCGATATACAATCCTGTCATCGTCAGCCGAGGTTTAGTGCCCGAAGATTTCGGTTCATTCTGCAAACAGCAACTCAAATGGTCACGCGGTGTATTTGAAGTAACATTTGCAGAGATACCAAGACTATTCAGCAAGCTGAGCTTCTGGCAAAAATTATCCTATTTTTCTATTGGTACATATTACTTCGTCGGTGCTACGCAGTTCTTCTTTACTATACTTCCATTCATCTTTTTTTTCACCGGAGTATTGCCGGCACGTATGTCATTTGTAGATTTTGTTGTGCATGGCTCTTTTGTTGCCATATTTGCCATTTTTATATACTTATATGTTCAGCGCTGGATGTGCGACCCGTCGACAGAGCGTGGCATACACTGGCGAGGCATGGTTCTTAAATTTGCCTGCTGGCCCGTATTCCTTTTGGGATTTTCATTGTCAGTCATAGATAAGGATATCCCCTACATACCTACTGCTAAGAAAGCTGTGACCGGATATTTTACCCCGTTTGCAAGGCCTTTGGTAATACAGTCACTGCTATTCATCATCACTGTATTCTGTGTATTTACCTATCGTCGGTTCTTTATGCCGGAGAGTATGCTGCTGCTGAGTGCTGAGAAGGTATGGGGTATGGTGGCATTTGCTTTTATAGCATTTGTCATGGCTGTAGGAGGTGTGCTGGCAGCCCTGGAGGCTCAGAACCTGACTGAAGAGGAACCGTGGAGTAAGATCGACCTGAATAATATTAAGACATCATAAAAATCATATACTATGATAGTATCACAATCTAAATACCCTGCTATGAGGATCAAAATGTTTCGCATTTCTGCCACGCTTACAGCTTTGCTGATAGGAATGCTTCTTGTCTTCCTGCTTTCTGCTGTAGGTAGTAAAACCAGAGGCCCACTGAGCGACCTGCTGTCATTTGCGAGCGGATCGGTAGAGACGGTGGAGGCAAACCTCATCCTGGCGAGCCGTGAGCAGAGGCGCAGCAATAAACTGAAATGGTTTCAGGTTTATCGGAATGATCCGGCCCTTTTGAAGAATCCAAAGACACTTCTTTTAGGAGCGTTCGACAATAATACAAAGGATGGTTTTGAGAGTATTGTCGGCTTGGAGGATTCAATAAGAACGACATTACCGCTTATCCATATCTATACCGCCTGGGGGAGTAAGCCTGAAGAAGAATTTCCGGCTCTCCAGGTCAAAAGTATTATTGAACTCGGCTCTACTCCTGTCATCACCTGGGAGCCATGGCTGACAGACTTCGATCCGGACAAATATCCTCAGCTCCGCAAACTGGAAGAGAGAGATAAAGGCGGCCTTGCGGACATAGCTCATGGCAAATATGATTTCTATATCACTAAATGGGCTGAAGCTGCTAAAAAGGCCAATTCACCACTATTCT
>PLSN01000091.1 GCA_003165135.1 Bacteroidota bacterium | reverse complement strand
GTGTGACGATATTTATCCCATTATTGAGACCTATTTCGCTTATTGGCCTGCCCGTCATATCATAGATATCAGCGGTGAGTGTCTGATCTGTAAAATAAGCCTCTATGTTCAATTTGTCCTTAGCGGGATTTGGATAGACCGTGACGATGGCATTGTCTAGCACATTACTGATGCGGAGTATCTCATTACAGCTATCTATATGCGCAAACGTAGCAAAGAATGAAGTCGCATTCAGGATCGCATACTGCGCACATGGCACATGGTTCAATAGCGGATTGACATCGAAGGTATCGCACTGCGTACAACCATTCTGACGGAGTTTATTGATAGCGACGACTGAGTTCATATACGGCACATACTGGTCAGCCATGCAGAAAAGTATCCTGACAGGGCAGAGCGGCAGCCAGTCATAAATATCGTTGGCAGCGAGCGCTTGTCTGACCCTGGAGGTGGGGTCATTAGTAAATGTATCCAGCTCGGATGCAGTGAAAATACGTTTTGGCACATTTGGCATGGCATTATTGAGTGAGCCAATGCCATAATTGCCATCCAGCAATGGCGGCAAAGTAGTATCATATGGTGCAATGAATGCCTGCTGTATAGAGTCATACAAATGGTAGATAGGATTCCAGGAGATGACCAGATCAGCCAGATAGCCCGGCTGAGAATAGGGTGTATCAGACAGCATGGTATTGATCATGACACCGGACATGTCATAAGCACCGGACATAGGTACGGCAGCTGTGACCGTAAACTCACCATTGAGCTGGTTCTGTATAGCGCGGTGAGTAGCCATACATGCATGCCCGCCCTGAGAGTAGCCCATTAGAAAAAGCTGCCCGTTGCGACGGATACCTGCCGAGTCACAATATTCCCTGACAGAGCGCAGCATATCTATTGAGGCACTAGCCTCCGTCTCTACATGCTGATATGGGCTGAGGCCCGGACCATCACCGAGACCAAGATAATCCGGCTCTATCGCTACATATCCTATAGATGCCAATACCATACCGATCACCGGTTCCTCACCACTGAGATAGGACGGCGCTTCGAGTTTAGCGCTTTCAGTACCGTGTTCATACATTATCGTTGGGAACTTACAAGTAGTATTTCTAGGTACAGCCATCATACCGGAAGCAGTAGTCGCTGAACTGTCATAACTGACAGTATTATAGTCCAGCCTGTATACATCTATGTCATATTGAATGTTGAATATATTAGGGACTCCATTAGCATTGAGAATAGAGTCTATCTCCAGGGTAGTAAATGTCTGAAGCCATATTTTATTGATGATCCTCTGAGAAAAAGAAGCAGAAAATGACAGCACAAATAGAGAGAGTACAACTATTTTTTTCATTACCTTAATTTGTAATCAAATATGGGGAAAATCATTGATAACATTAAGGTAACAATGCTTTTTTGTGAAAGTTTTACGTTGTGAAGCCAATTGTTAAAACTCAGCCATTCAAGTTTATGCAGATCGCTGCCTTAATGCCTCGTACAGCAAAACCGCTGCACTCACGGATACATTGAGAGAATCTATCCGGCCCAGCATCTGTATTTTGACCCTCTCATCTGCTGCTTGCACCCATTCAGATGACAATCCCGTGGCTTCATCACCTACTACGACCGCAGTCGGTTTAGACAGGTCCTTATGATAATAATCTTGTGTCGCAGTGAGATCAGCTGCATAAGCTTTAACTCCCTTATCTTTTAAAAAACTGATCACATCTGCGGTAGATGCGATAGCTATCTGATTGGTAAAAACAGTCCCGATGCCCGAGCGGACTACGTTTGGATTGTATATATCAGTTTTAGTATCGCATACTATCACTGCATCTACTCCCACTGCATCGCATGTACGGAGCATAGCGCCGAGATTGCCGGGTTTTTCGACACCTTCGATGACGAGGATAAGTGGATTGACAGAAAGCTTGAGGCTGTCAAGTGAATGCTCCTTAGGTTTAGCAGTTGCGATGACGCCTTCGGTCGTACCGCGGTAAGCAATAGATTCATATACTTCCTTTGTGATAGTATATATTTCTGAGCCCTCCAGTTTGCATTTTCCGATGCTATACGTTTCATCAGACACAAGCAACTCCTCACATATGAATAACTGTGTGATTTCATATCCAGCCTGATCAGCCAGGCATAATTCCCTCAGGCCCTCGATCACAAAAACACCCTGCTCACGGCGTTCAGAGGCCTTGTCAAGTTTCTTCAGTACTTTTATTTTAGGGTTTTGCGGGCTGGTGATAAGCATGAGTAGCAATTAATAATTGATAATTGATAATTGATAATTAGTTTTGAGTCTGACTAATAATGTAAGTGTGAAAATAGGTTTGTTTTTCGGTTCCTTCAATCCCGTACATAACGGGCACCTGATCATAGCCAACTATATCTGTGAAACAACAGACCTCGACAGGGTATGGATGGTGGTCTCACCACAAAATCCCTTCAAGGAAAAACAAAGTCTGCTGAATGAATATGACCGCCTGCACCTGATCAAACTGGCGATAGACGGGAATAATAACCTACGTGCTTCAGATATAGAATTTAAGTTGCCCAAGCCATCATACACCATCGATACACTCACTCACCTGAAAGAAAAATATCCCGAGCATGAGTTTAGCCTCATCATGGGTGGTGACAATCTCCAGTCTCTGCACAAATGGAAAAACTATGAACTGATCCTCAAAAATCACGACATCTATGTCTATAAGCGTGAAGGCGCCTGCGAGAATCCATTTCCCGACAGGGCCTGTGTGCACTTTCTGGAGGTGCCTCTGCTGGATATTTCAGCGACCTTCATTCGTGAGAATATACAGGCAGGCCGTTCCATGCAATATTTTCTACCCGACAAAGTATGGGAGTATGTGCGGGATTATAATTTGAACAAGTAATATCAGATAGATGGCTTGACAGCCTTGTCAGCGTTATACTGATAGATGGTCTCGAGCATTACTTTGCCCACTGTTGCCATTGTTTCCTTGCTTATGATAGCCATCACATCCTTGTGTGTGTGGTGATAGCTGCCAAAACCTTCTTCATTATAGCGGATCACAGCTATGGTCGGTATGTGGGCGTATTCATTCACATAGTAGTGGTCGTCTGTCACACCGCCGTATACCCGGCTCTGAAACAAACTGCTATAGCCCATTCTGGCAGCGATGTTCCATACATATTGGCTCACCCAGTCGGCATATTTCACGGATATTCCCTCACGAACAAAGCTCGCATCTGCCGTGCCCACCATATCGAGATTGATACCGAAATCAGCAGTATAACCCAGCACATGAGGATTCTTCGCCCAATACTGGGAACCAAGACACCAGCTGTTCTCGACATGTGGGAGTTTGCTATCATTAGGCTGTCCGTAATCCTCGCTGTCAAAGAGAACAATATCTACACCTATGTCGGGTTTCTGCGAATGGATAGCTCTCGCCAGTTCCATAGCCACTGCTGTGCTGCCTGCGCCATCGTCTGCGCCATCGATAGGCTTGTCCTTATCGTGATCATCCTCATCTGCTATCGGGCGTGTATCCCAGTGTGAGCTGATAAATACTCTTGTCTTAGCTTTAGGATTGAAAGAGGCAATAATATTTTTTGATTTGATCTTGAGTCCGTCAAATGCAGTAGCAGTATAAGATTGAACATAGACGGTATCCGCCCATTTTTTTAATTGCTTTGTCATCCAGTCAGCGCATTTGTCATGTGCGGATGAGTTGGGGGTGCGAGGGCCAAAATCTACCTGTGCTTTTGTAAATGCATATGCAGAATCACCATTAAAGGCCGGTATAGCTGCCAATGATGCTTCCTGAGATTGTTCCTTTGGAGGATTATTGTCGCTGGTCTTTTTAAACCAATCGCAAGAACTCAACAGAGCAATAAAAGGGATAACTAAAAGAAGTTTTTTCATGTTTTGTTTTATCGTGAGTTATGCTGTTTTGTATTGTCTCAATACTCACTACTAATTACTCAATACTAGTTCTTGCTCCAGGTAGTTCCTTCTTTGCCGTCTTTGACCTGAATGCTCAAGCGCAGAAGTTCATCGCGTATCTTGTCAGAGGCGGCCCAGTCCTTCTTTTCCCGTACATCTTTGCGCAAAGTAAGTATCACACTCATGAGACCGTCTGCGAGGCCATCGTCTTTAGTGTCCTCCTTGTCTATCCCTAATATATCATGGATGAATGCTACAAAAACTGTATACAAACGGCCGTAGGTTTCCTGATCCAGTGTACTGATACTGATGAGGCCTTCCTTGTATGAGTTTATCTTTTTGCTCATTTCAAAAAGTACAGCAATAGCCTCGGCTGTATTGAAGTCATCATTCATTTTATCATACACTTCTTCGCAAAGTGCCTTGACCTCATTTAACTCTGTTTCACTCTTCTTCGATTCATCCTTCACATATGTCAATGCGAGCAGGGTCTTGTATGAATTCATCAATCGCGCGTAGCCTTTTTCTGCTGCCTGCAATGCTGTATTGGAAAAGTCCAGCGTCGAGCGATAGTGTGATTGCAGCATAAAGAACCTCACAGCCATTGGTGCGTAAGCTTTCTCTAAGAGCGGATGCGTACCCGCAAATAATTCTTTAGGCAGGAACGAATTGCCTTTTGACTTGCTCATTTTATCGCCGTTCACAGTGAGCATATTGGCATGCATCCAGTAGCGCACCGGCTGTATGCCATCTGCGCCCACACTCTGCGCTATCTCTGCCTCATGGTGTGGGAACTTCAAATCCAAACCGCCACCATGTATGTCAAATTCTTTGCCGAGATATTTGCAGCTCATAGCCGAGCACTCGATGTGCCAGCCGGGGATGCCTTCACCCCATGGTGAAACCCAACGCTGGATATGGTTTGGTGCGACAGCTTTCCATATCGCAAAGTCTGCCGGGCTTCTTTTTTCATCCTGACCATCGAGGTCACGTGTGCCTTCGAGCAGCTCGTCCACTATACGTCCGCTGAGCTTGCCGTAGTCATGGTGCTCCGCGTATTTTTTTACATCGAAATATATTGAGCCATTGACCTCATATGCGAAACCATTGGCTAGGATGCGTTTGACCATTTCGATCTGCTCCACTATATGCCCTGTAGCCGTAGGCTCTATGCTCGGCGGCAGGAGATTAAACTCCTGACATACTTCATGAAAACTAACTGTGTATTTCTGCACCACCTCCATCGGCTCTATCTGCTCCAGTTTGGCGCGCTCTTCGATCCGGTCTACGCCTTCGCCACCATCGGTGGTCAGGTGGCCTGCATCAGTGATATTGCGAACATAGCGGACCTTATAACCCAGATGCATGAGGTACCGGTATACCACATCAAATGTGGTAAAAGTGCGCAGATTGCCGAGGTGGACCTCATTGTACACCGTAGGCCCGCAGGAATACAAACCCACGAAAGGCGGATTGAGCGGTTTAAAGACTTCTTTTTCTCTTGATAAACTATTGTAGATCTTCAGTTCCGATTGCATAAGGTCAAATATAGAAAAGACGAGCTAAATAGTGATGTGACAGGATAAATATTCTAAAGTGATAATGTGACCACCACCGGAAAATGATCTGACAGCGCCTTGTGAATGCTGCGATAGGAATTGACCTGAATAGCAGGATCGGGAAGTATAAAGTCTATCCTGAAAAATCCGAGCTTAGTATCAAATGACTGTCCAAAACCCTTTCCCTGCTTGATAAAGGCATCGTTTAATCCATTACTTATGGTCTGATAAGTATATGAGACCGGAGAATCATTGAAATCACCGCACACAATTTTTTGTCCCTGATATTTGCTTACATGCTCATGTACAGCTTTGGCTTGCTCGGCGCGTTTTGCGAATGCATGTTTCATTTTTTTAAGAATATTCCGCACACGATACCAGTTAGTGTTTTGGTTTTCGCTCAATTCTTCTATAGTATCATAATCATCATAGCCGAGGTGAATAGACTGCAGATGGGTATTATAAACGCGCAAGTTTTTGCCATTGACTGACAGGTCAGCGAACACACATTGATTTCCTCCTGGTCCATCAAAGTGCACAAGTCCGGTATCTATGATCTGATAACGTGAAAACACAGCCAACCCCCAAAGCAAATGGTGCCACTTCATCTCGGAGGTATTCTTATACCATTTATCATAAGTGACATGCAGATAGTGATACTTATACCCGAGTGAATCGCGCAGGTATTCGATATTGTGAAAATCTTCGTCATCCGAATAGAACTCCTGAAAGCAAACGATATCGGGGTTTTCCTTGCTGATCAGGCTCATGATCTTTGACCGTGTTTTTTTATTACCCGACCAGTTGTAGAGGTCGAAGTTCCTGACATTATAGCTCATCAGCTTTATGCCTTTCTCAGCAGCAGGAGAAAAATGAAAAGCAAATACCATCCTGATAAAGGGCGAACAAAGTACGAGCGCCACCAGGTTTATCCAGAATATTTTCTGACGCCACAATGCCCACAATACAAGAAAAACAAAAAGTAAAATAACTATCAGGGGAAATGCCAATCCTAAAAAGGAAAGCGGCCATGCGACTGAGGGGCTTATATAGCAGGCCATGCAGGCCAGAAAAAGCACTATCAGGAAACATACATTTAAAAAATAGAACAGCCGTCTGATCATGGTGGTAAAATAATAAAAAGCAAAGCGCAGAAAGATGGAAATCTATAAACTCACTTCAAAAGCCCGTATTCTCTTTTGTGCTGAATGGAGTCAAGATAAGCGTCGGCTGTTTCAGCGATAGTATCATGCAGCGGACGGAATGTAAAATTTAGCGCCTTGCAGATCTTTTCATTGCTGTATAAAAAATCGTTTTGCCCAATGGCAATACTATCCGGAGTAGCTAAGGGCGGCACTCCTGAAAACAAAGATTTTAATGCTTCAAACCGCCATGCAAATGAGCCGATAGGTTTAGTGACGCGAATAAAAGGCCGTCGGACCTTCATGGCATCGGCAGCCATCATCATCACATCGGTCCAGGATGCATTCTCCGCTGACACGATAAATTTTTCCGCTGAAATAACCGAGTCCATGAGCTGAATAGCCACAGATACTACATCACGCACATCTACGAAACCGTTGATACCGGTGGTGTAGAATGGCATTCTCTGGTACATCTGACCAAATATCGCATTGGGCGGCATGGACCAGAAGCCGCCACCTAGTATGGTAGATGGATTGATAATGACCGCATTGAGGCCTTCGGCTATGCCTCGCCAGAGCTCACGCTCGGCATATAGCTTACTTTTGTAGTAGGCGAAATTGTCTTTTGAATCTTTGACATCCAGGTTTTCATCTATCACCCGGGCTGCATTTTCGGGTCTTCCGAAAGCCGCAACACTGCTCACATAGAGCAGTTTTTTTATTTCACTGCCGAGTGCGGCGTTTACCACATTTGCTGTGCCTTCTGCATTTATGTTGAGCATCTTGTCTGCATCACCGGATTGCATCGAGATAAGCGCCGCGAGATGATAGACTTTATCGACACCTTTCATCGCTTCCTCGAGGGCGAAAACATCCGTCACATCTCCTTCTGCCCATTCCATGCGAGTAGCATAGTCTCCCAGAAGCGTGAGGTTACTCTTAGCTCTCCTGAGGCCACGCACAGATTCACCATTATCTATCAGCTGCCTGACGAGATAGGAACCCAATAAGCCATTAGCACCTGTGACCAGTATCATAAAAAAGGGACGTGTGACGAATACCATTTCCAAATCCGGGAGCGAATATCGAGAATGATTTTGAGAAAATTCTATTATGGGTGATAGAGTGCACCACCAACCGAGTCGTGGGATGCCCCCGTGACCGAACTTAAAACATTGACTTCTTTGCGCAAACGCAGAAGACCAATAAATGCCATGACTAGGGCCTCTTTGTATTTGACTACTTCATCTGACGGAATATAGACCGGCATTTGACTGTTTGCTGCTATTCTGCTAATGAGGTATGCATTAAATGCACCACCGCCTGTGATGAATAGCTTACCTTGTTTAGACGACTGTTCTTTCCCTATATATGCTCCTATCTGATGGGCTATATGTTCGCAATAAGTACACAGTTTATCTTCTGTAGAAATATCAAAGCCATCTATCAAAGGAATGACAATCTCTTTGCTAAAACCATTATCTAGTGATTTAGGATAGTGCTTTTGATAATACTCAAGTGCGTTCAATGCATCGAATAATGGCTGAAATAGCCTCCCGGAAGCTGCAATAGCACCATCTTTATCATACTCGAGTCCTTTTTTCGCAGCATAATAATTGAGCACCTGATTGGCGGAGCAGATATCAAAGGCAATTATATTACCGTTTGTTCTGATAGTTAGATTGCCTATGCCGCCGAGATTGAGCAGATGGTTGTATTCTTTAAAAAGCAGTAAGTCGCCAATAGGTACAATGGGCGTACCCTGTCCGCCGAGTGCTATATCCGATGAGCGAAAATCACAAGCTACAGGGATTCCAGTTCCCACTGCTAGTGCTGCACCATCTCCTATCTGGGTAGTGAAATGTAGGTCAGGAAAATGAAAAATTGTATGCCCATGAGAAGCTATCAGATCTACCTTACCAGTCAAATTATTTTTTGAAATAAAGTCCCTGACCAGATTTGCGAGGAGATGTCCATAGTCTGTATGCAGCTGCCAGATCGATCTGCCATCGAGTGTGCGGGCAGTGCTTAGTCTATCCTGCCATTCTTTGGAGTAGGCTATGCATTCTGCATTTTCAATAGAAAATTTCCAATCGGAATTGCCCTTTTCGAAATGACAATAGGCTATATCCAATCCATCCAATGAACTGCCGGACATCAAACCGATAACTTTATAAATAGACATGAGTATTTAGATATGAGCCATTAGACAAGGGCAGAAAGAGCGTTTATCTGATCAGGGTCACATTGCCTTTCTTGAGTACATCCTGACCATCGTAGGTGCGGGCTTTGACAAACCATACATAAGTGCCCATTGGCTCTTCATGGCCTTTAAACTTTCCATTCCATCCATCTGTGATGATGTCTGTGGTAAATACTTTTTCGCCCCAGCGGTCATAAACGGCAAACTCCTCGAGATATTGAATATTCAAATAACGTACGATGCGGAAAAGATCATTCAGTCCATCGTCATTTGGGGAAAATGCATCAGGCAATAACAGCAGTGTATATGGATCTATGGTGACCACTATAGAGTCGCGATTGATACAGCCATATGTAGAAACTGCATACAGATAATAGGTCGTCGTATATAGCGGAGTAGCCTGAGTAGTAAGCGAAAAAGGATCAAGGATACTGCTGTTAGTATCTCCCGGATACCAGTAGTAGGTAGCACCGTTGGTCACACCATTGAGCGTGGCAGCAGTATTTCTATAGATGGTTGTATCGTCACCGGCATCGACTATCGGCAGCGGGTGTACGATGATATCTACATTGGCCGTAGCCGAGAAACAATCATTGGAAACTTTCACCGTGTACACAATACTGGAATCAGGTGTGGATATAGGGTTTGATATGAGTGAGTCATTGAGCCATGTGCCCGGGGTCCACAGATAATAAAATCCTCCCGATGCACTCAAATACACATTAACCCCCGGACAAACATCATATGGAGATTGCGCGAGGGCCTGCACAGGCAGCTGTACATTTACTTTGATAGAATCATCAGCATGACACTGATGGATATTGTATACCGTGACATAATACCATGTAGTATCTGTCGGTGTGGCG
>PLSN01000490.1 GCA_003165135.1 Bacteroidota bacterium | reverse complement strand
ACCTCAACTTCGTAAACAACGAAACAACCCTACTGGAGGAAAGTTTGCCGACCTTAAAGGCACTACTACAGATCATGCTCGAAAACCCTACGCTCGAGATCAAACTGAATGGGCATGTATGCTGCACATCGGACATGGAGCTCTCTATAGGCAGGGCGAAATATATCTATGACTATCTCGTGAATAATGGCATAGACCCGGAGCGGATGACATATCAGGGTTTCAGCAATAGACAGCCGCTGATGCTACATGACATGGTCGATACTGCAGCCGCTCATGTGAACCGACGGGTCGAGATAGTCATAGTGCATAAGTAGAACTACTTCTTCAGCTTCAGATATACCGGGCAGTGGTCGGAGTGCTTCGCCTCCTGATACATCGCCGCATCGAGCAGATTTTTTTGGAGATTCTTTGTGGCAGAGATATAGTCTATTCGCCAGCCTTTGTTATTGGCTCTTGAATTGGCGCGGAGGCTCCACCAGGAGTATTGATCTGGCTCGGGATGAAAGACACGGAACGTATCTATGAACCCTGAGTCAAAAAATTTGTCCATCCATGCGCGCTCTTCGGGTTTGAAGCCTGATGTGTCTTTATTAGCGATAGGATTATGGATATCTATCGGTTTATGACAGATATTATAGTCGCCGCAGACCAGCAGTTTGGGCCTTTCTTTTTCAAGTTTATGAATGTAGGTATAGATATCATCGAGGTATTTCATCTTGACGGCCTGCCGCAGCTCTCCTGTCGTACCGCTGGGGATATATATGCTTATGATGCTCAGGTCGCCGATGTCTATGCGAATGATGCGGCCCTCATCGTCGTATTCTTTAATACCGCAGCCTTTTACTACCTTATCGGGCTTAACTTTACTGAGTATGGCTACGCCGCTGTAGCCCTTTTTCTCCGCCGGGAAAGTGAATGAGTGATAGCCAATTGTTTGAAATGCAGCTGTATCAAAAGCCCCATCATCGGCTTTGAGTTCCTGCAGGCATACCACATCGGCATCCATTCCTTTGAGCCAGTCCAGCAGGCCTTTTTTGATAGCAGAGCGTACGCCGTTGACATTGTAGGATAAAACTTTGAGATCAGCCATAAAAGGGTTGTAGGTTTTAGGTTATAAGTAATAAGTTGATGAAAAAAGCTTTTTTTAAATTATACGCTCAAGTTAATCGTCTTACAAACCTAAAACTTATAACTTACAACTTATAACATCTCAATGGCCGACATACAGTATCTCAAAAACGACAAGCTCGACATCATCCTCGACGGGTGGAAAGGCAATCCTCATACAGGCAAACGATTTTTTGATCCCAATAAAGCATGGAGCGGCTCATTCGCCAAAGTGTGGAAATGGCAAACCTCGCCCAAACCGAGGGCCAAAGAAAAGAAAGCAGATACATGGCGACTGACCACAGTGAAAGACAAAGCTTTTCTAAACTCGAAAGATGATTGCATCGTATGGCTCGGCCATGCGAGTTTTTTCATACGGGCGAATGGCGTACAGATCATCACTGATCCTGTGTTTTATAATCTCTCAGGCGTGGTGAAACGATATAGCGAGATGCCCTGCGATGTAGCTGATTTCAAAAACATAGACTACGTGCTGCTCTCTCACGGGCACCGCGACCACTGTGACAGTCGCAGCCTGAAGGAACCATATGACAATAATAAATTTGAACCGCTGACAGGGCTAAATATTGGAAAGCTGGTAGCAGGATGGCTGCCAGGACTGAAGTATCAGGAGGCAGGATGGTATCAGCAGTATGCAGGGCTAAAAGGAGGCTTAAAGATCTACTATCTCCCATCTCAGCACTGGAGCAATCGCTACCCCTGGGACACAAATGAGACCCTCTGGGGCAGTATGATGATAAAAACTGATAAAAATCATATTTTCTTTGGAGGAGACTCGGGCTACTGCGATTATCCGAAACAGATCGCGACACTTTTCCCATCCATCGACGTAGCAATGATAGGCGTGGGAGCCTATACTCCGGATTATATGATGCATGACGTGCATACGAATCCCATTGAGGCAGTGCAGATCATACACGATCTGAAGGCTGCGAACTTCATACCCATGCACTATGGCACCTACGATCTGGCAGACGAGCCTATGGGTGAGCCGGAGAGAATGCTGGTGAGCTTAAATAGCAATTCTAAGATTTCAGCGAACCTACTTATCTCATCGGTAGGTGAAACTTTGCGTATCAAGTAATAAACTTTTAACACAAAAGGTTGTTTATCAACGAGAAATTTGTTTACTTTTAATTCCTAATCATCCACTACATGGCCCAGGCTAAACCCCAGATCAGGGAAAAGGTAGAATATACCTGTCCCAAATGCAAGAGAGACTTGGAGAGAATCAATAGAACAACTATTGACAAAATCATTGGTGTCATAGTTCCTATCAGGCGGTATAAATGTATGGGCTGCTTTTGGGAGGGTGTTAAGATATACCACTCCGAGAATTAATTAAGTTTCTCAAACACCTTTATCCATTTCTCTTCTGCTATGCGCATAGCTTCCTTTTGAGATGCAGTTTTGTCTTTATATCCGATGAGATGAAGGACACCGTGAAATATAACTCTATATAGCTCCTGCTCGAATGGGACTTTAAGCTTCAAGGCGTTTTCTTTCACCCTATCAATGCTGATGTATATTTCTGCTTCTACTTTTTTACTGGTTTCCGATAGCGGAAAGGTAATGATATCGGTGTAGTAATCGTGTTTAAGAAAGTCCTGATTGATGCGCAGCAGGTATTCATCTGAGCAGAAGATATAGCTAACGCTAAGTTTCTTTCGGGCTTCGGTTTCGAAAGATGTGGTTATAAATTTTCTTAGAGCAGTTTTAGACGGCAGCTTGAAGTTGACATCCGCATTGGTGAAGGATACCGCCATGGGTTCAGATGCGGAATTGCATCTCTACAGTAGACCCATGATTG
The DNA here is from genome assembly GCA_003165135.1 of Bacteroidota bacterium. Lineage (GTDB taxonomy): Bacteria > Bacteroidota > Bacteroidia > Chitinophagales > LD1 > UBA1941. Next base: position 7,426 of record PLSN01000490.1, on the reverse strand, counting down.
GAAAACACGACCATATCCGCCAGCTGCATCATGAGAAATACACCACGGCCGCAAGGCTGGTCTATATTCTCCGGTGCTGTGGGGTCAGGAAGGTTATTATGATCGAACCCTTTGCCCTGATCTGTGATGGTAAAGTTGAGGGCTTTGCCTCTCGGATCCAGCGCAGCAGTGATCGTGACTGTCTTTGAAGGGTCGGAGCCATTGCCATGTATTATAGCATTATTAGCCGCTTCAGTGAGCGAGATGAGGATATTGCCATAGGCATCATCTGCTATATTGAACTTGGCACGGATGTCTTCGATATACGCCTCTACCTGTGCTATATTATGAGGGTCGGATGTGATTGTCAGAGTTTCCACTTAGTGATTATTGATACAAATATAAAATTGCTTATCCTTTTAACAAACTAATTATTTGAACGTCATGATTTGGCATAAATTGTCAATTCACAGCGGCTATGCTTTTGAAATACTTCTCGGCAAGACTTTTATAATAGGGTTTTAATGACGGCGGTACAGTTTTGTACCAGTCGACCTCGGCCTGCTTTTGCTTTAGGTATGCTTCGAGAGAGGGCGGCATTTTGCGCTCTGCGTCCTTACCTGTGGTGGATTCCCTCTCGGGTTTTTCTCCTCTTTCTTTTTCGGCTTTGTCGGCTTCCAGCAGTCGGGTCAGTATCTCCTGCTGGCGGCGTAACATTTCAGAGGTAATACGTTTATTGACCAAATCTGTTTCATTTTGCTCCATCTGCTTGATCGCCTGCCCGAGATCACCCATACCATTTTTTCCATCTTTGTTCTGTGTGGCATTGATCTCTTCGAGCTGTTTCCGCATCTGTGCCTGCTGTGCCGCCATCTGTGCAAATTCCTTGCTCATGCCATTCTTTGGCGAGCCCTGACCGGGTTTTTCTCCCTGCTTCTTGAGCATTTCCCCCATCTGACTGATCTTGTCATTCAGTTGTTTTTGCATTTGAGAGAGCTTTGGCATACCGCCACCGGGTTTCTTGCATGCCATCTTAGGAGGGCCCAGGGACGGTTGGCTCTTAGATTCACTTTCGGCCTGCTGCTGTTGCATCTGCTGCTGTGTCTCACTGAGCATCAGTGCGAGATTATTGTAGCCGGTCATCACATATTGCTGGTCTCCGGCCGCCTTAAAGGTATTGCGGTCTTCGAGCTCCGAGATCGATTTGGCGAGGTATTTATTGATGTCGGTCATCTGCTTGGTCACAAAAGACTGTATCTGAAAAACCCTCTTGCCGAGTGCGTAGAGGCTATCCTCTACCATGGCGGAGTTTTCGCGGATACGCTCTTGCTCTTTCATCAGGTCGACATATTTCGGCGTATTGATGTTGATGGTCTTAAACTGGTCCATCAGTTTCTCTTCATCGAATGACAATGACAGTAGGTTTTTCAGCAACTGGCGAAGCGAAGCCATATCTTCAGAACTGGCTTCTGCCTCCATATCCGATTTCATCTTAGACAGGCTCTTGGAGGCACTCTTCATATCCTTTGATGCAGACTTTTGATTTTTAGATGCTTTCTGATTCTGGCTTTGCGAAAGGCTTTCCTGTGCATCCTTCTGTTCTTCCTGTGCCTCGTCCATGCTCTTCTGGGCGTCTTTCATATCCTCGTTCTTCTTTGCTTCCTCATTCTTCTTGAGATCGTCGAGCTGTTTTTGTGCATCTTTTGTTTCTTCGTTCAGTTTATCCTGCTTGTCTTTCGGGTCCTGAGCCGTTTTTTCGTCTTTGCTGTCCTTATTGTCTTTATTATCCTTGCCGTCTTTTAAGTCTTTGGCATCCTTGCTGTCCTTGGCATCAGCTTTATTGGCAGTTTGACCTTTATTGTCCTTTGCGTCTTTACTATCTTTTTTATCCTTGTTGTCTTTTCCGTTTTTATCGTCTTTATTTTTGTCTCCCGGCTTATTGTCTTTCTTTTTATCAGCAGTTTCTTTGGCCAGCTGCTCTTGCTTCTCGGCGAGTTTATCGAGCTTGGTTATTTCCTCATCGAGTTTTTGTTCGAATTCCAGTTTCTTAAAGAGTTCCAGCATACGATCGAGTTCTTTCTCTACCTTTTCATTATCGGCCTTCATGTCCTGCATCTTCTCGATGGCATCTTTTTTATTGAGCTCATCCATCATTTTCTCGAGCTTCTCAAACAGCTTTTTCATCTCGTCATTCATAGTAGCTGCCATTAGGTCGTCGAGTTGCTTTTCCTTCTCTTTTATGCTTTCACTCTGCTCCTTAAATTCATTTTGTTTTTCATTATTGCGACTGAACTTATCCTTGAGTGACTCCAGCTGTTGCTGCAGGTCTTTCTGCTGCTGGAGCATATCTGTCATGTTTTTCTTGTCCTCCCAGTTGAGGTTCTTTTTGTCCATCATCTTGTCCTGCATGTTCTGCAGCTTATTCTTAAGGTCACGTGCCTCCTTCATGGTCTGCTTCAGCTCGTCCTGCACTTCTTTATTGTCCTCCGTGAGCTGCTTGTCGATCTCATTCATGGTCGGCATATCAAAGCGCATGAGGGATGACTTCGACGACTTGCTGCCATGCACTCCGTCATTGTCCCAGACCTCAAAGTAGTAAGTCATCTTATCTCCCGGCCTGATGCCGAGGTCCTTGATATTCCAGTAATAGCTGAATCGTGCAGCAGCACCAGGGCTGAAAGGCACATCGACAGTCTTGGAGACATTCTCTGCGCCTGAGTCTACGCGTGTGATCTGATAGTTGAACGTGAGTTTACGAAGCCCATAATCATCAGATATATCACCGAGATAATAGAAGAAATGATCATTGGCAGAGTCGCGGTTCTCCTGCACATTGACGGTAGGATATAGGTCAGGCGTCACACCGAGTGAGTAGGAGACTGAGTCGGCGTTCTTGACCTCCTGATTAGAAACTTTGATACCATAGCTGCTGCCCTCCATCATCACTTTAGTGAAAGTATAGGTGCCGTCATCGACCTTCACGGTATGATATAGAGAATCACCGAGCTTAAACATGATCTCATTGGTATTGCGGGCCTCAAAGCGCCATGAGAGACGCGTGCCACAAGGCACTACCACATCGCCGGCATTTTTGATCGGCTCATTTTGTTTGCCGGTGTAGGGAGGATATTCTGCCTTGATCTCAAAAGCCGTGATGACAGGCTTGGCGATCACACTGAGCGTAAAATCTTTTGATTTGAATCCATTGGCATTGAAATGGAAGTTCATGGTCTTCTGCACATTCACAAACTCATAGGTAAAGAGGTTTTTGTCTTTCTGTTTGAGCTTCACGATTGTGTTTTCTGTCTCCAGATATACTTCACTCGGCAAAGCATCTCCCTCAGTGGTCAGCTCCAGCTCATAGTTGTCAAACTGAAGCGCCACGAGGCTTTTATTCTTTATCACAAAGTGAAAAGGCGCCTCGCGCTCATACGTTGTATTGTTGTGATATAGTCTGCTCGTACTCTCGGTGATGATCCTAGGCGCTGCTATGATGATAAAGAGAAACAGGAACAAAGGCGGCAGCAGAAATTTGACATAGCGGCGGTTTTGGCGCAGGTCTATGGCATTGGTGAAAGTGATAGGTTTTAATTCCGTGATCTTTTGATTGATGCTGGCATTGACGAGCGAGTAGTCATCGAGTGATTCGAGTTTTTTGAGCTGAAGTACATTGAGCAGTTTGTCTTTGACGGTACTGAAGTGCTTGCCGATGATGTCCGCAGCCTGCTCATGGCTGATGACCTCTCCCAGACGATACTGATGCAGCAGTGGCAACACCAGAAACCTCGCCACATAGGCTGCCGACGAACCGATAAACCCATAAAAAAGCACCTTACGAAGCAGCGGCGAAAGATAGAGGTAATACTCCATCAGATTGATAGCGAGAAAGAAACCAAGTACATAAATGGCAGAAAATATCCCTCCACGTATCGCCTGATTCGTATAGTATTTGCGAATGAAGCGGTCGAGGTTCTCGATCAGGGACTGGTATTGACGGTTTATTTCCACTGCATCGAAGTTAATGTAAAAATCGAAATGCTGACTGTTAAGGAATGTTGTGAAATGGTTTTCACACAAAGAAATACGAAACCAGGATTTACAGAATTATAGGATTAGCAGGATTAATACAAAAGAATTAATGACGAAGACACAAAGGAAATCACAGGCCTAATTCCATCTTGATATTGGCCCTATCATAGTGCCCTGCCTCAAGAGGTATTTCGGTGAAGCCATATCTTCTATAAGGGTATATGGCATTGCTCAACTTTGNNTTTGCTTTGCTTCTGCCAGGCAATGTTCTATCAATACCTTACCAATTCCCAAGCCCTGAGCAGATGCGGTGACTGCCATTTTTCCTAATTCATATACCTCATCATTGAATCTGAGCAGAGAAGCGGTACCGACGATAGAGCCGTTGTACCTAGCATAAAAGATATGTCCTTGTTTATCGATTATTTCCCGCTGCGGATCGGCCAGTGATATGACATCACCGGGTTCGACTACAAAATATTTCTCCAGCCATTCATAATTCAATGCCTTGACAAACTCTTTGGTCGCCTCAGTATAGTTTACTATTTCGATCATGCCGTCATAGTGTATTTATATCACCACCGGCTCTGATACTTCGAGGACCTGTCTGTAGTATGCCTCGTAGACAGGCAGGATATTAACGATATCAAAACGCTTCGCTTGTGCGAAAGCATTCTTTTTAAACTGTTTCAGACGGGTCTCGTCTTCGAGGATATAGATAGCATTTCGCGCCATGTCGTCCACATCGCCTACATTACTTAGAAAGCCCGTTTCGCCCTGAATATTGATCTCGGGTATGCCGCCGGCATTGGATGAGATGACAGGCACCTCACATGCCATCGCCTCCAGCGCTGCGAGACCGAAGCTCTCCTGCTCTGATGGCAGGACAAAGAGGTCAGCTATGGCCAGCAGGTCCTCGATGGCATCCTGTTTGCCCAGAAAGCGTACATGCTCACAGTTGCCCAGCTCACGGCAGAGCATCTCGGTATTGATCCGCTCCGGCCCATCGCCGACCAGCAGCAGCTTAGACGGTATCTTTGGCAAGACCTTATCAAACATCAGCACGACATCCTCCACACGTTTTACTTTGCGGAAATTGGATACGTGCATGATTATTTTTTCTCCGTTAGGCGAGATGGCTTTTTTGAAATGCTCTTTATTGGTTTTTTTGAAGCGGGAGAAGTCAATAAAGTTGGGTATCACTTCTATCTCACGCCTCAGTTTGAAGTTAATTAAAGTCTCATCCTTCAGATGTTTTGATACAGAAGTGATGCCATCAGAATGATTGAGCGAATACTCTACCACCGGCCTGTAGCTCGGGTCACGTCCCACCAGCGTGATGTCAGTCCCGTGCAGTGTGGTGATAAACGGTATCGAGATGCCCTGCTCGCGAAGGATAGACTTGGCCATCAGAGCAGCTGATGCATGTGGGATAGCATAGTGTACATGCAGCAGGTCGAGGCGTTCGAATTTCACTACATCTACCATCTTGCTGGCCAGTGCCGACTCATATGGCTGGTATTGAAAAAGCGGATAATCCAGCGCAGATACTTCATGATAGAATACATTCTCATGAAAACCCTCCAGGCGCACCGGCTCTCTGTAAGTGATAAAATGGACCTGATGGCCCTGACGAGCCAATGCCATCCCTAACTCTGTGGCTACCACACCGCTACCGCCATATGTGGGGTAGCAAACTATACCTACTTTCATCTGAAAATTTTTTAAATACCACCCCTCCTAACCTNNGGGATAAATACAGAAGGAGTCAAATATACTAAGCGAAGATAATTAATGGCGATAAATCAAATGTTATCCAAGCCTATGCCATAATCACTCAGCTCAAAGAACAAATTTAGTCCTAATCTGTTTCAATCAACGTACAATAAAAGCCAATCATTCGCATTATTACTAAGTAATTTATAAATTTACCGCCCCTTATAACTAAAACTGCCAATGCTTAAATACAAAGCAGACCTCAAGTCACTCGCATATATCGCCATCACTACGGCCATGTTTATTTATCAATGGCATTATGGATTTAACTGGACCAGCGCCCTCAGCTGGATCATTTTTATCGCCTATCTGCACTTCTCGGTAGCTGTGTCTGTGATGACGCACAACCATAACCACATCAATATGTGGAACAATAAAGCTCTTAATCTATTGACGGATTGGTGGCTCACTGTATTTTACGGCATGCCGATTTTCGTATGGATACCTACACATAACCGTAACCATCATCGCTACAACAACAAAGAAGGTGATGTGACCCGTACATATAGGCATACTGAGGACAATAACATGGTATCTCTCATACAGTATCCGACCATCAGCGGTGTCAATCAGATGAAAGAGGGCATCATACCCTATATGAGTGAACTCAAGGCAAAAAACCCTAAGCAATATTATGAGAACCTGATGCAGCTGGCGGTGCTGGGCATCTGGATGGTCGTGTTTTTTGTTTGGAACTGGAAAAAAGCCTTGCTGTTCGTATTTATCCCGCAGCAGGTATCTCAGATCGTCGTTATCATCTTCAACTATGTGCAGCATGTACATGCAGATGAAGAATCAGACTACAATCACTCTCGTAATTTCATGTGGGTGAATTTTTTTCTGCTCAATAACGGCTATCATACCATCCACCATGAGCGGGCCAACCTGCACTGGAGTGAGGCCCCTGAAGCACACAAAAAAATAGCTCACCTGATCAAGCCTGAGCTGACGGAGAAAAGCTTTTGGGGCTATCTGATAAAAACATATGTACTGAGTGCCTTCTCTGATAAATATAAATCTCAGTCGATGAGGCTGGAAAGAAAAGCTAAATCAAAATCACAACCACAGGAAGTGAAACAAGCTGAGCACGTAGCGGCATAATCATTTGAAATTTAAAAGTTAAGAGCTAAAATTAAAGGCCTTTAGTCATCCAGTTAAAACAATACGCCTTTTATCAGCCAATGTCTTTGGTCCGAATAAGTCTCATAAATAAGTTCATTTTGTATGGAGATAAAGTATCTTTTTGAGTCAATGCCCCGACTACAGTCTTGAAAATAATCTTTGAAGAGTAAAGTCAACTTTCCATTTTTTTGAATTTTCCATATCTCAATAGGTGTATTGCCACATNNCATCGTTGCTTTCTATCAATACCCAATCTCTTTTCCTATCGATTCCGATGATAGCATTGTATAACATAAACCCATTATCAGTCTCATAAGCCTTGTCTTTAAATATCAAACTATCTTTTCCGAATTTTACTGATACCCGATTACCTTTCTTGGGTGGAATGCCGTTAGTGTCAATAATGAAGGGCTTTCTTAGATGTGATTCATAATACTCTTTGCTTATTTCCTTTATGGAATCGCAAAAACCCGGGCCATAGTTGCGAATTGTCGGAGTCGGTTTTTGCGCTAAGGCAAAA
>PLSN01000502.1 GCA_003165135.1 Bacteroidota bacterium | reverse complement strand
AAACTATCGGATATATGGCTATGCGGTTTAATAGCCGTTCATTTGACTGGCTGAGCAATAAGAACTATTTCAGGGTGCGTGACATGCTTATCGGGGACAAAGATGGAGACAAATTACCACGCTATCTTACACTCCCTTATTTGGGCTATGTGCCCAACCCTGGTTATGTCAAAGAGGGTGTACTACAGCATAATGATGCAGGATATCGGGGCACTAAAGTCCCACTGCGCAAAACAGGTACATTCAGAGTACTTTGCCTCGGGGGCTCGACTACCTATGGTCTGGGTGTCGATCGGCCGGACCAATCCTATCCGGCACAGCTCGATAGTATACTAGTTGCCCACTTTCGCAACGACGAGATACTGTCAAAAAAATACAGCGGGGCAGAAGTGATTAATGCTGGCCTGGAGGCTGGGACATCTGCCGAGGAGCTCGAGCAATATCTGTTTAAATACCGTTATTACCGCCCTGATGTGGTGGTTGTACACAGTGGAGTCAACGATGCCCAGATAATGAACAATACAGAAACGGATTTTCAGCTGGACTATACTCACTACCGCCGGTTACAATTTCATTTAGAACCATTATCCCAGCCTGCACGTTTTTTAATGAAATCATATTTCATCAGTTTTATGGTGATTAGGCTTTTTTACGAAAATTTTTATTTCAGCGGAATAAGTGGTCGTGAATGCTATACCCGGCAGCGTGGACAGACTTTTGTACGCTGGAATGAGATGAATATGGACACTGTTTTCAAAACCAAAGACTATAGATACCTGCCATTCTATCGCAATACGAGGAGTCTGTATGAAGAAATTATAAAAGATAGCGCTGCGCTTCTGGTTTTGCCCAATATCCTCAATATACATGACGAATTTGTACGAAACAGTTCGCGCTACAAAGAGCAGTGTGCTGAAAATATCAATATGGCTGCAATGCTAGCCCGGGATGTGGGTGGAGTCAATATTCCTTTTACCTTTGATTCTATCCGAAACTCTAATTGGTGGCTGGATGATTGTCATCTGAGTGCAGATGGTGAAAGAAACAAAGCACAAATTGTATTGCCATTTATAATTGAAGTTGCTATAAAAAATAAACCGTAGATCTGATTTTTGTCAATATCTGAAAATGTATTCAAAATAAACTCATAAGTCATTAACTTTGTTACAAAACCGGCTTTCTATGGCTGTCATTTCAACATATAGTTTAAAACCCTTTAATGAAAAAATAAAGGATGAAGAATTGTTGCATTTATTGAGAAGGTGTCTTTTTGGCGTAGGGCATAAGGACTTGACTTTTTATAAAGGGAAAACCCTGAGCCAGTGTTTGACGGCTCTGCTCACTCCATCACCCACTCCTCCTCCAGCACGTGAAGAACTCTCGGACGGCGTGGATCTGAATCCGGCTATCAAGGTAGGTGGCACATGGGTACACGAGGCATTTGAAAATGAAGAGGTAAACTACAGACGTAAACTGATGTTTCGTATGTGGTGGACAGGATTAATATTAAATCGAGATTTTTCGCTGACCGAAAAAATGACCTTATTCTGGCACAATCATTTTGTGACTGAAACTGATGTAGTCAAAGATAGTCGCTACTCTTATTTTTATGCAGCAATGCTGCGTGAGCATGCTTTAGGAAACTTCAAAAAACTGATTCGGGAGGGCACGACCTGCCCCGCAATGCTGGTTTATTTGGGAGGCAATACCAATTTCAAATCAGCTCCCAATGAAAACTATGGACGTGAACTCATGGAGCTTTTCACTTTGGGTAAAGGTTATGGAGTACAGTATACCGAGGATGATGTCAAAGCTGCTGCACGTGTGCTGACTGGATGGCATGATGACAAAGAAAAAAGTACCGGAGTATTTGACCCTGCTCAGCACGAGACAGCAGATAAACATTTTTCATCTTTTTTTGGCAATACTGTGATCAGAGGGAGGACTGGCCCTGATGGTGCTAATGAGGCAGATGACCTGATGGACATGATTTTTAGCAAGAAGGAAACGGCGCGCTATGTTTGCCGCAATATCTATCGCTGGTTCGTATATGCCCATGTGGATGACCGGATCGAAAATGAGATTATCCATCCGCTCGCAGATATTTATATCCGGAATAATTTTGAGATCATTCCTGTACTTAGGATTTTGCTGGGCAGTGAGCATTTTTTTGATCCGGTATTTCGCGGATGTATCGTGAAGAGCTCTGCTGATTTTCTATTGGGTTCGACCATGGAGATCGGAGTGACAGTCTATTTAGCTCCTGACAAAACCTACACAAATTTAGTCGACTGTCATGAACCGTGGCTACAATATCATTTGACGTGTGAGGATTTGGCCATGCGTATCGGTGATCCGCCTTCAGTATCAGGATGGCCAGCCTATTATCAGGCTCCAAAGTATCATCAATGGTGGATCAATTCCGCAAGCCTTAGTATGCGAAAAAAAATCACCGACGGGCTCAGTACTCATGATGGACTTATATTCAATGGATATAGTATCAGTTTTGATTTTTTGAATTATGCGAAGCAGTTTCAGAATCCCGAAAACCGCGATGGATTCATACAGCAGGTTACTGACCTATTATTTGCTGTGCCACCAAGCAAATCATTGTTAGATCACCTTAGGGGACTTTTAGTGTCTGGTATGGAGACAGATTACTATTGGGAAAAAGCCTGGAAGAAACTGGTCGAGCACCCTGATGATAAGGAAACAGAAGAAGTCTTGAACGCCCGACTACGAATGTTTTTTGCAAAATTACTGAGTTTGCCGGAATATCACATGATGTGAGATCAGATATTAACTCTGATATAAACTCTGAAAATTAAATTTAAAATGAATAGGAAAGCCTTTATCCGAAATTCTGCCATAATAACATCAATGTATCCGTTACTTAATGCTATGCAGGCATGTCAAGTCAAAAAGATAGGCTCTTCAAAGAAAATAATTATATTCATTCAGTTGTTAGGGGGCAACGATGGCCTGCATACCCTCATCCCACTGAGCAATTATCGCAGATTGACAGAGTTGCGGCCTAACATATATTTACCAGAAAATAAAATACTACCACTCCGTGGCACGTCAGATACCGGGCTACACCCGGCGCTCGGAGGTATTAAAGATATGTATGACAATGGCCTAGCGGGATTTATACAAGGTGTGGGTTATGAAAAACCCAATTTCTCTCATTTTCGCTCATCTGATATTTGGCTCACAGGCTCGGAGCCGTCCAAAGTATTATATACGGGTTGGATGGCACGTTATTTGGAGACAAAATTTAAAAACTATCCGGACGGTTTCCCTAGCCATAAACAACCCGACCCGCCAGCGATTAAAATAGGAGATACCGGCACTTTCCTCTTTCAGGGTGGAGTTATGGATATGAGTATTGTTATTAACCCCGCGATTCCATTTGGTTCATCAGGCTCCGAGGCTGAAGAAGAGGTATCTTATAGTTTCGGTGCGGAAGAGGTAAAAACGATCCGTGAAATATTGCTGCAGACAGACCGCTATGCAGGCAGGGTAAAAAAAGCGCTGAACGCTCCTTTTTCCTCCTCGAAACTTTATCCCAAGACCGGAGTGAATATCTTAGCCGACCAGTTGAAGGTTGTTTCAAAACTCATTAACGGCGGGCTGGAGACTTCTGTCTATGTCGTTGACCTGAAAGGATTTGACACACATGTAGAGCAGGTCACAGCTTCAGATAAGACGAAAGGAATACATGCCGATTTGCTGGGCAAGCTATCTCAAGCCATCACCTGCTTTTGGGATGATGTAGTACATATGGGTCGCGAGGAGGATATCGCTGGTATGACCTTTTCTGAATTTGGAAGGCGCATCGTTTCGACTAGTGGCCTTGGTACAGATCATGGTTCATCTCAGCCTATCATATATTTTGGAGGCAATATTAATTCGCAATTGATAGGAAAGAATCCGGTGATACCTGACAAAGTCACTGTGGATGATAACCTGGCTATGCAGCATGACTTCAGATCTGTTTATGCATCTATTTTACGCCAATGGTTCAAGGCCCCTGATGATGTAGTAAAGTCTGTATTGCAAGGGGATTTTCATGATCTTTCAATTTTTAATAGTTAAAGGTTTGGGTCCACATGCAAAGAACATTTTTACAGGAATGAAGGATTTTGTTCGCAATAGGGGGAATGAGATAATGATCACCCTTGTCGTATTTGCCCTTAGCCTTTTATGCTTCCGACCGGTCACTGACGATTATGCTTTTTTTATGAGCAGTCTTGCTGCTCGTCAGTTCAGTGACTTTGCATATTTTGATGTCCACTTTCAGGGATTCATAGGGATCAGGGAAGTATACAAACTGCTATACTATATACTACCTCGTATCAACTGGCACTTCACCTTTATGTTGGTCTATGAGATCTTGAGTTTATATCTTGTTTTGCGAGCTCTCAGGATAGTGGTATTAAACAAAGTCAACGGTCTCTTTCTGATTCGTCTCATTCAGATTATAGTTGCCTTATTTTATATGGAAAATATAATCTTCATGTCGCACACTCGGACATCACTTATATTTTGTGGTATTGCATTATTCAATCTTTCATTTACGACGCTCATTACGAGAAAAGATCTGCTGCTGAATGGTTTGCTATTTGTTTTCGGTATGCTCCTGAGACCGGAGAGCAGTATCGGCATGTTATTGATCGTGGGTGCAGGATATTTTATTTATACTCATGATCTGAGGGAAATGATTAGACGGATATGGATACCGGTCATGGTGACAGGCATTTTCATCACTATATTCTCTATCGACCTCGCATATACTGATATCTATGTCCGCAAAGTGGAACCCGAAATAGAGTATAAAATGATGGCAAAGAGGGTAGTAGCTATAGGGCAAATGAAGACCGCAAAAGACTCCGTCAAATATGAGGCCGCATTGGTAGGAATGTGGTTTGATATGAAAGAAATGACACCATCTTTCATGCGCGGCATTATATTGCCGGGTGTGAATATGAGTGCTCAGCATATGAAGGATGTCCTGTTTCATCTACTGGGCTTTTATGCAGCTTATCCTTTTATCTATGTTGTGATCGCCACGTTTTTTTTACTGGGATTTAGTCTATTGCCAGACTATAGAGTTCGGGTGGCCAGTATGATCTTATTTCAGATTTGTGCGACCTGTATTCTCTATGCTTTGGATTATAATGGGTTTTTGGTGAGTAACAGGCATTTTATGAGTCTTCAGTTTATTGCTCTTTTTATTAATGCTTTTTATTTTTTTGATGCACCTATAGTAAGAAAGGGAACGGGCGCGAAAATTTTGACCGGCGCTGTTTTCCTTTTTGTAATCTCGGCACTCGTATTGACATTGCTGAGATACAAGGAGAATAACGAAGCGATCGAACATGAGGTCACTGACATGGCTCAGACTATGAAAAGACTGGAACAGAGATACACCGATCGATTGGTCATTGTTACCATTGACAGTCGCTTCCTATTCGATCAGCACTTCTCTCTTGAGAATGAAATGTACAAAAAGAATACATACATTATGTTTGATTGGTTTACATTTCCCCTTACTCCGAGATATGTGCAATATGTGAGCAGAAAATGTAATTGCGATGCTAGTGATCCTGTATCATTTTTTAAGTGGATGTCAGACCGTCATGCTTTATATATATCCTCTCCATATAGATGCGATCTGGTCAGGCGATATCTCAAAGTCGTCTATGGGTGTAATGTGGAGTTTGATCCGGTAGTCAAGATAAACGCGCTCGGGAATATCACTAATAATGATACAGACAGAGATGTATTAACAACGATTCGGCTGATACCCTGACAAGGACAATGAATATCTGCAACTTGTAAAATAAACTTTCGATATTTACATGAATATGGGATCAGCTAAGATAAAATGTGCATTGATCGGTTGCGGATATTGGGGCGCTAATTTTCTCAGAATAATTTCAAGTTCCGAACGGGCTATTTTAGAAAAAGTTTGCGATCTAGACACCAATAATCTTGCATTGCTGACTAACAGATATCCTCACATCAGCTTTACGAACGACGTAGACCAGATTGCCAATAATCCTGAAATACAAGCAGTGGTCATTTGCACACCGGTAAATACGCATTTCGAACTGACGGAGAAAATAATAAAAGCAGGAAAGCATGTCCTCTGCGAAAAACCCCT
>PLSN01000036.1 GCA_003165135.1 Bacteroidota bacterium | reverse complement strand
ACCCCAAAAATATGATGTTGAAATCGAGGTATGCTAAAACGGCATTTTGAATTTTAAAAATATACTTCAGGACTGTAGCTATCCAAAGAAGTATTACAAGAGTCCAATAAAAATATTTCACCTTATGAAGATTTAGAAGTTAATTTATCGATTTTTTCTTAATCTTTGTCATTCGCAAGCTAATAAAAAAAAATTGGAATCAAAAATTCAATTTTCACAGATTGAGATTGCCCTCTTGGGTTTAAATATAGGAAGATGCCAGAGCCCCTTTTTTGATTCATCCGACATATACAAGCAGATCCTTGATGGGCAATATGATCTGTGCCGGTTAAAAGTGCCGGGTAAGGACGAAATGGTCTCTTCGCGTTTGAACAAAATCGGCTTGCCGTTTTTTTTCAGCGGGAGCATACAAAAATACAAGACCAGAATCACGGAAAAGCCAGCAGGAAATTATAAGTATCCGGATCTCGTTTTTGAAATGTATGATGGTTCACAGGACAACTTGCTTAGAGAGATGTTGATTGATACCTGGGGGAATTACCCTATTGGATACTATCGCACCCCATATCTGGAGCACCTGGTGACCAAAGAGAAAGAAATAGAATGCGTGTTTGAATTTTATAAAAAGTTCAATCTGCACAAAGACCATCCCGATAACCGCATAATGTTTATGAAACATGGATCGGAATATGTAGGTTTTTTTGGGTTAAATATTATTGACAATAATCTGGAGACGCACATTGGTGGGATATTAAAACGGTTTAGAAAATCGGGTTATTTTCTTGATCAACTGAGATACATTAAGGAATTCTGCATCAATCATAATCTGGAGTACTTTATTTTCGGGGCTCGAAATGAAAATGGAGAAGCTCAACGAGTGCATCAATTTGCGGGTTTCCAACCTATCGGGTCTGACAATGTCTTTCACATTCCCAGCCTGCTGACCCTGAGCCAAACTGACCCTGTGATAAAAGAACTCCCAGCTGAGATAGTTGATTCAAAAATGCTGTTTCAATATATCTTCGACCACTCAATGCTTTTATCAGAAAGCATGATACCTGAGGCGAGAGGCATTTCTTTTCAGCTAAATTCGTTTGATAGCCCGGTATTAGGAACCGCATTTAAAATAAAATTTTCATTTCCTGTTTTGACCGCCGATGAATTATTAATAGTGGTGAGTATTGCACAAGAAAATGCTTTGACTTGCACCGGCTACTTTAGAAGATTTATGCAATAGTCATCAATGATAATATTGATACATGTCCAATAATTTGATTGAAATTTCTATAGTACTTCCTGTTTACAACAGCTCATTAACCATTCGCGAACTAGTTTCAAGGATACAAAAAGCTTTAAATCCTCTTGGGATTACATATGAGCTGATACTTGCGGATGATTGCAGCCCTGATGAATCCTGGCAGAAGATTTTAGATGTCTGTCACTCCCATAAAGAGGTTATAGGCCTGAGGCTCTCTAAAAATTACGGACAATGGTTTTCTACCTTAGCCGGTATGAGTGTGGCTTCGGGGCGATACATAGTGAGTATAGACGATGACCTAGAGTACGATCCTGATGACATCATAAAACTCTATCAAACCATTACTTATAGCCGGCTGTCAGTCGTTTTTGGCATCGCCAAAAATAAGTATCGTTTGCAGGGGAAAAGCATTCTTTTTTACAATCTGATTAATGCTTTTCTAAACATCATATGGAACAGTCAGCCAAGGGTGAGTTTTAAAATAATAGAACGAATACTATTATATTCGGATAATGACTTTATTATTCAGGAGCCTCTTGATACTTTTATTGCGCATAATGTCAACCGTGATCTATGGGGGTATAGCCAGGTTAAATTTGGCAAACGTTTCGTGTGCAAGTCCAATTATTCTTTGGCGAAAAAAATAATACTCTTTTTTATTTACAGTTCCTACTATGTCATGCATCCTTTCAGATGGATTGCCTTTTATTCGGCTCTGTTTTTCATAATCGGAATCAATGGCTATTGCTTGTTCTTGGCTGGTCATTTAAATATGCCAGGTCAGGTTGCAATTTTGATTGCTTTACTATTTACTATGATGATCGCCTTATATTACTTGACCGGAGCGCTAATCAGATCTGCCCAGTCATCACTTTATTCAATCGCAGAATCGATCAACAGGAGGGTGGCATAGNNGTAATTAAAAATGAGAGCTTTGTACCGATTTTATTAAACAAACATAATATTAAAAGAGATGGTGACTTTACAAAGAATTGTTGCAAAATACCCCTTTGCCATATTCTTGTCTTTGATTACAATCATCGCTATTTGGTTCGTATATGGTTTTTTTTGGGAAGACTGGGAAAAACTTATTGCATCGCTCGTATATGGAAATCTTTTTTCTCCGCCGAAGGACTTTTGGTTTGATGAGATTCTGCTATTGCAAATACCAATCATTTCATTCCTATCAAATTGCTTTCCCAAAATACCTATATATGGCATTGGGCATATACTGGTCATGATGCTTTATTTATCTATCTGGTTTCATTTGTGCAATAGAATCCTGGTCAGACGAATAAAGAATGACCCCTTACTTATTATTGCATTAAGTATATTAATTGTCTGGTCTATAGTTGGTATTTCATTAGTCTATATCAATCTTTCGCGCGCTTCCATTCTTTTAGCTTCCGGCTCTATATTACTCTACCTTGACCGGTATAAATTTGATAATAAGAAAGACTGGCGCCTCGTCCTGCTCTTTTTGTTTGCCTGCCTGATCCGCGTTTCTTCCGGGACTATAGTACTCGCCGCCTGCTCGGTCTTTTTATTGATTCTCTTCCGCAATCTGAAACAAACTGCAGGTCTGATAAAATCCCATTGGTTGATTGTAATAGTATGCACACTTATTGTCCATTCTTATAAGTATACTGTAGACAACCCCGGATTGGAAATCGAACAGACCTACGAATATGCAATGCAGGATAGAGGCGATGTAATTCCTATCTCGGCTATGAAATCATATAATGATAGCATTCGCTACATAGCAGTCACGGAATATTTTTTAATAACCGACTCCGCTAAAATTAAACTGAATTTTGTCAAAAGCCTTGCAGATATGAACAGGTTTTTTGCTTATGGCATTACAGGCGAAGACATTTCGCATCTCCGGGAATTTATTCTTCCGCTGATGGATATGCACAAGGTTATTTTTTGCCTATTATATGCCTTACTATTTATTGCTTCTTTCCACTGCAGCAGGCGTACGACCATCAATTTGGTTGGAATAAATGCAGTGGGCTGGGCTGTAATTATCCTGCTTACGATGAAGGTAAATATGGTTGATCACTTCCTTCTTCCCTGGATTACTATGCTCCTGGCCATCTCATTGGTAGTTATTGGTTACGACCAGAGAGACCTCCGTACTTGGCAAAAAATCTGTGCACCCATGCTGCTGATTGCTATTCTCATAGTTAACGGTGTGAGCCTAAGATATATCCCCAGACAGGAGGCAGAATATAATAAAGCAGCCAATGTCTATTTGGAAAATCTGGATGCGCTTTCGCAAAAGGCTACTCCTATACTTTGGGATTATGATAGATTGTTTCTGCCATCAGAAGTTTTATTCAGAGATGAACATGACCCTCTCAAATCCTGTATATATGAAACTACCTTTCTGATCATGTATTATAAATTTGCCCAAGAGCGGTGTTTGGCAAAATTCGGGTGCAGCCCGCTTGATTACAGAGGTTCATGCATGTCCTTTCACAAAAACCATGACCGGATAAAATTTGTTGCAAATGAAAAATTCGCCAGTTTCATTGAAAAATATTACAAAGCCTTATATGACCTTGATTTCAAATTGATAAAAGATATACCCATAACTGAAATCACACCCGGCAATTTTGTGTATCAACTGGCTCCGGATTCTACTTCATTCGAAAAATAATGGACTGCATACTGAGAATAGTATTGCCGAAGAAGGTTTAGATTAGATTTCTTACATTCGCTATAATAAACTTTTTACATGCAATCAATAATCCGATTAAGAGTTTTAAATTAAATGAAATCACTTCTTTACAGGGTGCTGATAGTTATATCAGTGGTATCAGCGAGTGGATTTCTAGTTGCGACTTATTCAGGTATTCTCGATGGGCTCCGAAATTCTCCAACGGATAAAATCATGACCTGGTATCCGCACTTGGGAAAATTCTGGTTATTGATGAATCCCCATATTGCCACCCTTCAGATCCTTTGCATTTCTTATATTTCGGTAGTTATTTTAGTTCCGGTCGTCAGATATCTTTTTAGCAAAAAAGATCTATTCTTTCAGTTTGCTTCTTTTTTGTGGTTTCATTTACGAAAACTGCTGCTACTCATTTGGAACAATTAATCATTAACCGCCGCTCAGCATATGCTGCGTTTGTTTAATTCGCAAATGTTTGGTTTGATTTTTGTATGTTCATGATAGTCACTCATAACCAAATGATTAATAAGTCTACGGAGATATTTTTATATGAAAGGATATAAATTTCAGGTTCAGGCGACGATAACGGCGATACTATGTGCCTGCATACTATGCCTTACTCATTTGAATTGGATCAGTGGCTTGATGATGGCCTCACCTGACAAGATCAAAATCTGGTTTCCACACTTAGGTAGTACCTGGCTCTCTATAAGATTTCTGTTAAGGCCCTCTGCGGCCATTATCCTTGGTATTGCTATTTTGTATTTGTTACTTCACTTTTTTAATCGATTAAGAGTATCCTCGACTAACAATAAAGATCAAATTCTTAATGCCTTGAGATATTGTATCAGTGACCTCAGGAAAACGATTCTATTTACATCCTATACTATCGGAGCTATAGTACTTTTCTTTATTGTTCTCAATCTGCTCAGCCTATTGTTCCTGCATGAAGATGACAAATTTCAAGACTATTCAACTCAACTGCATAAGGTCATCAATCCAAAGGCATATCACCCGCCTCATCCAGCGCTTAATTTAGACAAAGCCTATATGGAGGAGAATATAGTAGACAACATCAGATATACATATCTATCCAGCAGAGAGTTTGACTACTATCCAAGACTCGAGGAGGTTCACTCATCTCCCTATCAGTCCAAACACCTTAATATACAAAAGGGTAATGCTGACCTTCCTAACAGAGTCACCCTAGCTGCCGAGTGCCTTTCGAAAAAAACCATTTTTTGTTTTGGTGGCAGTACGACTTTTGGGACCTTAATTTCTGATGAGCATACGTTCCCTTCTCTTTTGATGAAACAATATATGGATAACGGTTATTGCATTATTGTAAAAAACTATGCAGTGTGTGGGTATAACGCTAATCAGGAAACCGCCGAATTCCTGGAGTTGCTGAGATTGGGGCATAGACCGAGTTTAGCGATTTTTATGGATGGCCTCAATGTTGGGCCGCCCTATGACGGTAGCGAATACACTCTCGATATGGCGGACCGGTTCGAAAATCACCCTAACAATGATTACGTCCGCCTTATTTACAATCTTCCATTATTCAAATTGATAATGCCGGAAAAATCCATAGAGGAATCGAAAACCGAGCCGTTACAGCTGATTTTGGCTTATGATAGTATGTTCAATCAAAAATATGCCAATAAACTAATAGAGAATGCGGTCCTTCGGGAAGCAATAGGTAAATTATATCATGTCAAGGTCTTAACTTTTCTGCAACCGAATGTCTTTTATAATTATGATACCCGGCAATACCAAAGCGAATTATTCGAAAAAAGTTTCAAAGAAAACTATTTTCATAATTATAGTGAGATCTATAAACAGGTGCAGGAGTCCGATAAACTCGTGGATTTGTCAAATCTTCTCACTGAATATGGTCAGCCTGCAATAGTCGATTTATTGCACTATTCGCCAGACTTTAATAAGTTTTTAGCCCGGAAAGTTTCAGGGTACTATAATCCTGATAGTCTTAAAGACTACGAATTTATAGAGAAAGCCGCATCGGGTATTCCTTTTGACAAAAAAATGCTCAACAANNAAAGATTAATAAATACAACCCTCTACTAAATGGGCACTTCCTTTTTGAGCAAAATATTTGGCAATAAAGGCTCAGTTAAAACTACCTGGAAGCCTGCTTCACGCCCTTACCTCAACGACCCAGAAACAGAAGTAGCCCTGCAGGATGTCGGCTATAAGATAGTCGGTCGCCTGACCAGCGCTGAAATTCAGAAACTGAATGATCTCTACGCTGATCTGCACCACTTTGAAAAGCCCAATGGCGGCATGTTCTACAGCGTCTACTCGCGGGATCTGCTGTACAGAAATAAAGTCCATAATGGTATCGGGCAAATACTCGACCCTATATATGGCAAATTATTTAATGACTATAAATCCGTTCTCAATTCATTTATTGTAAAGGTGAGCGGGCCGGAGAGTGAATTTTCTCTGCATCAGGATTCTACCGGTCTGGATGAAATGAAATATTCCTGCCTGAGTATATGGATACCGCTCCAGGATACCGGGACAGATAATGGCTGCATGTGTGTCGTGCCCCATAGTCATAAAATGTTTTCACCCTATCGCGGCATTTCATTTCCACAGGCTTTTGATAGTATCAGCGATACTGTGCGGCAATATTTACAGCCTATAGAGATGAAAGCCGGAGATATCCTTCTATTTGACAATCGTCTAGTACATAATTCGGTCGTCAACTCCTCTGGTCAAGATCGGATCGTGATTATGTCGGGTATTTTTCCTGAAGAAGCATCCATCCTGTCCTGCTACAAAGATATGTCCAACATCAAAAATCCAATAGAACTAATCGAACAGGAGGATGACTATCTATTAACTTTTGAAAATTTCTTTCACGATTGCACTTGTCGACCGGAGACAGGCAAAAGCATTGGTTTCGTGAATTGGGATACCTCGCAAATGAGTGAACAGGAATTTTTATCTCTGTGCGGTATGTATGGAATAAAACCAGTTAACCATCCCGCTGCTGCAAAAAGTGTATCTAATCAGGCAATAATCGGCGAGCCTATAGCCCAATAAAATGAGAAATATCTTCAAAGACAGTACGCTGCAGAAGGATTTTGAACGCAAGGGATACGTGGAGATCCCAGCACTCGTCAGTTCAGACATTGCTGGATTGCATGAACTCTTTGTCCAGCACACTGATGAATATGCTCAACCCTTTCATACGTCCCATTTTAGTGCTGAGATCAATTATAAGCGCCGGGTACACGAAGCCATCGTAAATATTGTATTTCCGCGACTAGCTGCCGTTTTAGAAAATGTCAAGCCCATTTTTGGAAACCTGATGATAAAACATGGGATGAATGACTATTTCATGCCTCTCCACGCTGACTGGACCTATGTTGAGGAAAGTAAATTCCGAAGTCTTGCTGCATGGATACCACTGATAAACACAGATCAAGAAAATGGTTGTCTGGGTGTAATAGAGGGCTCTCATAAGCTGTCAGACAAGATAAGGGGGCCGCGTATTCAGCAAACTAGCTATACCCATGATAAGGTTTGGGTGGAAAAGTATGGTACACTCATACCGGTCAAGGCAGGTCATGCCATCCTGTTTGACCATGCTTTAATGCATTATTCTCCGCCCAATAGAACTGCAGGATCTAGACCTGCACTGAATCTATCTATGGTCCCGGCAGAGGCTGATCTCTTTCACTATTGTATCCCAGAAGGGGCATCTGACATTGAAGAATATCACGTCGATAACAGTGAATTCTATCTCAGGTATAATAACTACCAAAGACCGGAAACAAACTCTCTGATACGGACATTACCTGCTGATACCGTCAAATGGGTAGATTCAAAAATGGAAAGCTTTAACCCTTACAAAAAGAAAGGCATACTAGGCCAGCTGGTAGATTATTATCATCGCCTCAAATAATTAGATACAGCCTATTTATAAAATAATCTGAATCGCTTTTGGATAGGTAAAAAGAGAAACCATATTATTGCGAAAGCATTCAGCATAACGGCCAGTATAAAATCCGGCATAGATTTTATAAGATTTACCCTTTCATCAAAATATTTGATCGTGAGAGCCGCTAGAGAGCTGGCGCAGACCCAGTTGCTCTTGTCAACAAACTGGGGCTGGANNGCTGGATCACATCCAGTATCAGCATAAATCTACGCTCATCAGTATTATTCCATGTAGTATGAATATGGGCATCACTAAACATGAGCATTTTACCTTCCTGATATCCTCGTTTCTCATCATCGACCTGTATGCCGCAGTCAAGATATTGCCCCGGAATTTTCAGGCCCAAATGGCAGCGAATAATGGCATTCGTCTCTCCTATGTGAGGCAAAACCTTACAGTGAGGCTCCAGTAACGTGATGCCTGCAAATGAGACGTTCGGGATCGATTGTATCAGGGCAAAAGTGCGAGGGTATTTCAGGCAATTTTTATGATTGTACCATCGGAAATTGAAAAAATAAAAATTTCGCCAGGCATCCGGTGAGCTGAGGTAAGGCGGATTCAAATTGGGTGACATCTCTTCGACTCCTCCGATCAGGCCCTCTATCTCATCTATGATAGATTTATAATTTGCCTCTAATTCCTTTACCCAGGGGAATCTATCTGGGTCATAATATCTGGGGTGCGTGCCCTCATATCTTATTTNNGTCTTATT
This sequence comes from Bacteroidota bacterium, assembly GCA_003165135.1. GTDB lineage: Bacteria > Bacteroidota > Bacteroidia > Chitinophagales > LD1 > UBA1941. The sequence goes on along the minus strand of PLSN01000036.1, from coordinate 1,233 downwards.
TCCTTCAGGAAATATCTATCTGGTTCAGTAAGCAGCGCTGATAATGGCATATGAATATCTTCAGGAATGATTAGAGTCTGTTTAATTTTTTGTCAAAAAGTTTCTTAAGCACTGTTTTATAATGATAGCCGGACAATTGTCTCGTTTGCCAAAAGAGAGAACTAATAATCTTTAGAATTTCTCCAGTCATTATTTATCCATATTAATGTTCTTTCTTGAATCCATTTTTTGGGAACCATTCTAAATGTAACAAATATAAATTTAGCATCTAAGCAGTTGTTTAAATTTATGACGCGAAAAATTTTATACTCAAATCTCGTATTCCCCAAACCCAGTAGAATCAGCCTATTTTAATTTAGACCAGTTTTCACAGACTCCTCTGACTAATTCGTAAACTATTGATTATTATATTTTTGAATGGAATTTAAAGCAATTTATAGTACATGAATAAAATTTTAATACAGTCTGCGTTTGCTGATATGAGAGAAAATCGGAGGTAAAAAAGCATTCTAATGCCAATATTTATATTTCTACCTACTCGAACAAGCATTAGTAAAACTTATTATTCTATGAAACAACAGGATGAGAAAAATCACTTTCATCTTAGTTCAAAATGGCTTAACTTGCGTTAAGTAAACTTGTAACAGCATTTATCAATGAGTATAGTAGCCCCCATTTTCCAGAACCCTGAGTTGCAGCGGCAATTTGAAAGGAATGGCTACGCCAAAATAAAACTACTCGACCAGGCAAAAGCGAAATTGCTATATGACTATTTTATCGACCATCAGAAAGAGCATGATGTAATTCATGGTCTCTATCATTCCACCACACATACAAACAATCCCGATCTCATTAAGGCGATTGATATGCAGCTCAAGTCAGTTTTGCTCCCGGAGTTGAAGCAGCATTTTCAGAACTACGAGCCGATGATGTGCACTTATATCACTAAGCAACCGGGTGAAGGTTCAGAGACAAATATACATCAGGATCCTACTTTTGTGGATGAAAGCAAATTTGTCAGCGCCAATATATGGGTGGCTCTTCATGATATAGACCACCATAACGGCAATATGTTTTTCATAAAAGGAACACAACGCTATATCCCTTCTCTGAGAGTTACTCCATCATGCCCTACAGCCTATGATCAGGTCATGGACCTGCTGAGAGAAAATATAACAGAAGTGCCTGTAAGAGCCGGGGAGGCTATTGTTATAAACCATGCAGTGATGCATG
>PLSN01000077.1 GCA_003165135.1 Bacteroidota bacterium | reverse complement strand
GGGTTTTTAGTTTACAGGGACTCATTTTATAAAAAATATCCTTACTTTTGGGCAGATGAAAAAACTACTCTGCATCTCCTTTACACTTATCGGTATTTCACTTCAGGCACAGCTCATCGACTCAATGCCATGGGTGCATACCACATCTGTATATCAGATATACCCTCGCTCTTACTATGACTCAAATGGTGATGGCATCGGTGACATACAGGGCATCATCAGGCATCTGGACTATATCCATAGTCTGGGGTTTGAGACGATCTGGTGCTCGCCGTTTTTCAGATCGCCCCAACGCGATTTTGGATATGACATATCCGATTATACCGACATTGCACCTGAATATGGCACACTCAAGGATGCCCAGCAGCTCATCGACGAAGTGCACAAACGCGGCATGAAGATCGTATTCGACATGGTAATGAACCATACATCCGACGAGCATCCCTGGTTTAAAGAGTCCGCATCCTCACGTACCAACCCTAAAGCCGACTACTACCTCTGGCGGGACAAACCCAACCAATGGAGATCGACACTCAAGGCTAAAGGATGGCACTATGTCAAAGCACGCGATCAATACTACTGGGCGAGCTTCCTCGAGTTTCAGCCAGACCTCAACTATAGGAATCCGGAAGTCAAAAAGAAAATGTTTGATGCCGTCAGGTTCTGGCTGGCAAGGGGGGTGGATGGGTTCCGCCTGGATATGTTCAATTCTATCTACAAAGATTCTGCTTTTCGAAATAATAGTGCCTCACGTCGGGCTGTCTCAGCAGCTTATGATACCAGGGGATTCAAAAGTACGATCAAAGGCTATGTCAATCAGCCCGAGAGTTTCGGTTTCTCCAAGGAGCTAAGAAGTGTCTGCGATTCCTTTGGCGACAGGATCCTACTCGGCGAGGTATATGGCAACCATCAAATGGTAAGACGGTTTCTCGGGGAGAAAAAGAATGATGGCATCGGCCTTGTTTTCAACTTTGAGATGCTGCGGTTCAAATTCAAAGCGCCCTATTTTCATCATCTCATCAGCGATATCGAGAGAGATTTTCCCGATCCGTTCATGCCCGTATATGTGTTTAGCAATCATGACCGCCGCAGGAGTATGAGACGTCTGAAAGGCAACGTAGATAAAGCAAAGATCATTCACCTGCTACAGCTCACTGTGCGAGGTGTGCCGTGTATGTACTATGGCGAAGAGATAGGTATGAGCGATGGCAAACTGCCCTACAAAACCGCTCTCGACCCGTTACCCCATCTATATCCGGGGCTGACACGCGGACTCGTCGAGCTGGCGGACGAAACCCTCAACCGAGATGATGTCCGTACTCCGATGCAGTGGGACAGCACACAGAATGCAGGGTTTTCCATAGCCACTAAAACCTGGCTGCCTGTCAATGGTACATACCACACAGTAAATGTAGCGGCAGAAGAAAAAAATGACAGCTCACTGCTGAACTTCATCAAACTAGTGCTGACCCTCAGGAATAGAATGCCGGTATTCAGCAAAGGCGGGCTCACACTGATCAGTGAAGGACTGCCATCAGGAGTACTGGGATACAAACGCAAACTAAACAATACTGAAGTGATCGTGTTATTAAACTTTAGTGATTCACCTAAGGAAATTCAACTGCATGATGGATCGAATCCACTTTTATCAGTGCATAAAACAGATACCTTCTCAGGTGGCAAAGTTGTCCTCAGTGCCTACGGTGGGATCATCATTGGCAAGTAGTCCCGGTATATTCTTATAAAAATATTTTCCCGCAGCAAGCTTAATTTATTATTACTTTAGCGTTAAATAAATTCTTACACAGTATGAAATCAAAATTACTCTTAGTCATGTTTACAGCCATGACCTGTCTGCTATCACAGTTTAGCAGTGCGCAGACGCGCTACATGGATAGCGTATTCGCCGGTTATACAATGGATAGCGTGACCTACTCGACCGTATATGGCCTCAAAATGGACATTTATCAGCCCGCCGGTGATACTGCTGCCATCAGGCCGCTGATAGTACTCGCACATGGTGGCAGCTTCGTATCCGGTACCAGAGAAGATGACAATACCATTATCGCTTTATGTATCGACTTTGCTCACAAAGGATATGTGACAGCTTCTATCGACTATAGGCTGATAGCCGATCCGGGAAATTTCCTCAACGGCGATTCTGCAGCTACTGAGGTATTCAGGGCTGTAGGTGATGGCAAAGCAGCCGTAAGGTATTTCCATGAGTATGCTGACAGCTTTAAAATTGACACAAACAATGTTTTTATCGGCGGGAATTCAGCCGGTGCAGTTCTGTTTGATCAATATGCATTTATCGACAGTTTAAATGAATTGCCCCATGCTTTGCAACTGGATGTAGTTGGCAACGCAGGAGGCTTTGATGGAAACAGTGGCAATGCCGGATACTCAGAAGGCTTCAAAGCTGTGATCAATCTGGCCGGTGGCCTCAATGATCCATCATGGATAGGATACTGCAGCAAACCTATCGTAAGTGCTCAGGGTACATTAGATTCAGTCGTACCATACACTTGTATGGATCCTGTAGTTGACGGTTTCCCGGTACCGCTTCAACTCTGCGGGCTTGGCTCTATGCAGTCATATATCACTACCAATACTCCATACTGGGCCAGTATGATTTTCCCGGGAGCAGGTCACGTGCCATGGTCTACCAGTCCGACAGACTACTATATGATAGATACATTGATCACATCTTTCCTATACAAAGAACTTTACAATCTCGTGCCTGATACTTGTCCTACACCATCTGGCATCAAGAATGTAACCAGCGCGACTATCAAACTGTATCCTAATCCTGCCGGCAAGCAGCTTAACATCGAGTCATCTGACATCATTTCTGCGATCACTATGTCTGATGAGATGGGCCGCACAGTATCTCGGACATCTGATATCGACAGCCGCAACTACGAGATGAACACTTCGGGCCTGAGTGCGGGTATTTATTTCATACGCATATACAGCACCTCAGGATTATTGCCTGTGGTAAGAAAAGTAATCATAGAATAATCGACCATCATTTTCCAGACAAAAGCCCTGCTAATTTATATAGCAGGGCTTTTTATTTGAAGATGTCATGACTTTGCTGAAACAAACTAATCCGGACGCTGTTAACATTAGCTGAATACTATTTTTTTATTACTTTAGTTTAAAATATAAAACAAACAATGAGATCAAGATTACTTCTACTACTATCAGCGGCTATCATATGCCTGACGGCTATGAGCAGCTACGCACAGACCCGGTATCAGGACAGCATTTTTGCTTCCTATACGGTGACCACCGTGACCTATTCCAGTGTTTACGGCTATCAGATGGACATCTATCAGCCTACGGGCGATACCGTCAAATCCAGACCTACGATAGTGTTGGCACATGAGGGCACCTTTATCAGTGGTACCAGAACAAGCGACCCTACAGTAGTAGGTCTATGTCAGGACCTGGCACATAAAGGTTATGTGACCGTCTCTATTGATTACACTTTGGTCCCGCTTGCCATGTTCACCAATCTGGAAAATTACGACTCGGCTGCCATAGAGGTATTCAGGTCTATATCTGATGCCAAAGCCGCAGTGCGCTATATGAAAGAATACGCTTCTACCTATGGCGTAGATACCGGCAATGTATTCATCGGCGGCAACTCTGCCGGTGCAGTGTTAGCCATGCACTATATCTACATTGACAGTCTCACGGAACTTAGTGATACTTTTCAGTCATTGGTTGCAATGGTTGGCGGAATCGAGGGCAATAGCGGCAACCCGGGATACTCATCCAGTGTCAAAGGCTGTATCAGCCTGGCCGGTGGCCTCAATCAGGTGGACTGGCTCGGATACTGCAGCAAACCGATAGTAATGGCCCAGGGTACAGCAGACGACGTGGTGCCGTATACATGTGCTGACCCGAACGTGGGCATTCCTGTACCTCTGCAGCTCTGCGGTCTTGGTTCATGCGCCTCCAGTATCGTAACAAACACACCTTATTATGACACATTGACATTCCCCGGACAGGGCCACATCCCATGGGATTCAGATCCGGGTATGTTTCATCAGGTAGACACATTGGTAACAGGCTTCCTATTTCATGAAGTAACCAATTTAGTGCCTGATACCTGTCCGGCTATCGTTAACAGTATAAGGAATATAAATAACCAACCAACTATCAGCCTATATCCTAATCCTGCGACCAATGTGTTGAATATTCAGTCATCTCACTTCATCTCCGCTATATCTGTAGTAGATGAAATGGGTCGTACAGTTTCTCAAGTTGGCAATATGAACAGCCTCAGCTATCAGATGNNACAAATACCGGCCGTAAGAAAAGTAATCATAGAATAGAACTATTTTTATTCAAAAAAATAAAAGCCCTGAAGCATCAATGCTCAGGGCTTTTGTTTTAAAGCTTTCGCTTAAAAAACTTTACCCAAAAGTGATTTTTTTACTACCTTAGTTTGAATAAAATAAACCAAAAATGAGATTAAAACGACTTTCGCTATTTGTTTTCGTATTAAGTCTGCTATCAGTCGGAGTACAGGCGCAGACACGGTATCAGGATAGTGTGTTTGCAGGGTATACATTGGATAGTGTGACCTATTCAAGTGTGTATGGCTTCAAAATGGACATCTACCAACCCGCAGGCGATACTGTCACATCCAGGCCTGTGCTGGTCCTGGCTCATGGCGGCAGTTTCCTGACCACAGGTGGCAATAGAGAAGGCGACCCTACCATCAATAACCTCTGTCCGTATTTTGCAAAAAGGGGATATGTGACCATTTCCATCGATTACACGCTGACCTCTGTACTGGGACTTTCAGTAGCAGACTCTGCCATCATAGAGGTACTTCGTGCTGTGAGCGACGGCAAAGCTGCTGTGAGATACGTCCATGAATATGCAGACAGTCTGGGGATAGATACCAATAATATTTTCATCGGCGGCAGTTCTGCCGGTGCCGTGCTCTCGATGCAATATGCCTATATAGATAGTCTGAACCAGCTTAACAGTAATTACCAGGCACTGGTGGCACAGGTAGGTGGACTGGATGGCAACAGTGGTAATCCCGGCTATTCG
>PLSN01000517.1 GCA_003165135.1 Bacteroidota bacterium | reverse complement strand
TGTATATGAATTGCTGTTTCTACAGATATTTCTTTTACTTCTGGATTTGTAATTTCGTTTACAGATAGAATATGAGCGCTATGATTCCACGAGATAGACCAAATTCTTCCTGTTTCCTGGTCAGATAAGTTGCAATACGTTCCCGTTTCTAGCAAAATTGCATTCGGATAATTTGAAAATTTTGTTATCATCGCTTTTTTTTCAAAAATAGTAAATAAAGACAACTCAATTTTCGTTCCTCATTAATATCTACGACTCAACTTTTAAATTCATTATCTTTATAAGACAAAATGTGCGAATATGAATTTGACACGTGAGAAAGAAGAAATAAAGAAAGAAATAGACCTGATAGATGATGCCCGTATCATTCAGGCTATTAAAATGCTGCTGTCAGGATATAGTACATCTGAAGATGATTCTACCAGCATGGTCAGTGAGCCCCTGACCGATGATGAAATGGCACTACCAACGGGCAGGATCCCTACCAAAGCACAGATAGAAGAATGGCTCGACAGAGAAGATAAGGATGAGTTTCTGTCAGGTGATGAGGCGGTCGCCTATATGCGAAAGAAATACGAAGAACTAAAAGCCCAAAGAAAAAAGGCATGAACCTGGTGATAAGAAAACAGGCTGCTGATACGATCTCAAATACAGCAGACTGGGTAGATGCTATGAATACAGATGGTGCAGGGGATAGATGGTTCGACAGAGTAATAGAGGCGCTACATCATGCTGCGCGTACAGGTGTCAAACATGCTATTTGTCAAAATGAAACACTTGCCAAGAGAAAGTATCATTGCTTTACTTATAATGACAAATGGGTAGTGGTATACAAGATAAAAGGAAATTACTTTATAGTATACAGATTTGTACTTGGAGCTAAATTGATTTGACACCCCTACAGCGCCTCCACCTCACTGCCCATCATCACCTTCACATAGCCGCTGCCGGAGATGTCTGTCATCATACCTTTCTGTAAGGTATTGACCAGCGATTCATCATAGGCGGTACCGACCTTGATGTAGTTGTCTGTGAAGCCATACATGGTGTCGCCGTCTTTCTCTATCTCCCAGAGTATGGGGCGCTCGGTATTTAGGTTTTGCTCGTAGAAGGCGCGCTTTTTCTTTTCCGAGAGGATACGCAGCATCTCATTGCGCTTCTTACGCTCTGCTATAGGGACTATCGGTGAGAGGTTAAGCGCTTTGGTATTGGCGCGCTCTGAGTAAGTGAAGACATGCAGGTAGGACACATCGAGTGAATTGATAAAATCATACGTGGCACGAAACTCTTCCTCAGTCTCTCCCGGGAAGCCCACGATCACATCCACACCTATACATGCATGTGGCATGAGGCGTTTGATGGTCTCGACACGTTCACGATAAAGTGGCGTGAGATATTTGCGGCGCATGTATTTTAGTATGCGGTCGCTGCCACTCTGGAGCGGTATATGAAAGTGCGGCATAAAGCTTTTAGACTTCGCCACGAACTCTATTATCTCATTGGTCAGGAGGTTTGGTTCGATAGAAGAGATACGCCAGCGTTCTACTTCGTTTATTTTTTCCAACTCCTGTATCAATGCGAAGAGGTTTTCATCAGTGCGTTCATTACCATCCGGCGTCTTGCCATAGTCTCCGATATTAACGCCCGTTAGTACGATCTCTTTGACACCTGTCGCCGCCGCTTTTCTTGCGAGTTCTACGGTCTTGAGGATAGAGTTGCTGCGGCTTTTGCCACGCGCCAGCGGTATGGTACAGAATGAGCACATATAGTCACAGCCATCCTGTACTTTCAGAAAGATACGTGTGCGTTCGCCATGTGAATAAGCATCACTATAAAAAGCCACATCGTCTATATTTCCATTAAGGATTATTGGTGCCTCGGCAGACTCTAGTTGATCGAGGTATTCATGCAGTTTGAATTTTTCATTCGCGCCGAGCACCATATTCACGCCGGGTATCGAGGCTATCTCCTGCGGTTTGAGTTGTGCATAGCAGCCTATCACTACTACTTTCGCTTCGGGATTGGTGCGAAGTGCAGCTCTAACTACCTGACGTGTTTGTTTGTCGGCATTCTCTGTGACAGAGCAGGTATTGATGATATAATAATCCGCCCGCTCGGAGAAGTCCACCTTTTGGTAGCCATTGTCCGTCAGCGCCCTGCCGATTGCGGAGGTCTCGCTGAAGTTGAGCTTGCAGCCCAGTGTGGTGAGCGCTATTTTGCGGTTGTAGTACATGACGGGCTCCGAAAATAATGAAAAAGCCCCACTCGGCATGAATGGGGCTTTTCCTAATATCGAAGTGCTTATATTTAATTTCCGGTCACGATCCAGTTAGCGCCATCGCTTTGGATCTTTATACGTGAATTTTGCGGTAATCCGGTTGTCTCATAGTGGGTACCAGTCACATCATCAAAAATGACCTGGCCATTTACAGCAGTAAGCGTGACAGTGCTACCAGTGCCATTGCTGTTTATGATAATGTATATCCGTCCAGGGCAGGCAGTGGCATCCGGCACTACAATATTAGTGCACTGGCCATATCTGCGCAATGTATAATCGTCCATGCCCAGATTATAAGAAGTCAGATTGCCTGTAGCAACAAAAGGAAGCGCTATGCTACCTTGCACTTTGAAAACAGAGTTAGGTGTATTCGTCCCTATGCCTACCTGTCCTGCTGAGTCAAAAATATCGCTGCTCACTAGAGAGTCTGCAGAAGAAAACTTAGCAACATAGCTGGATGTTCCGTTTGCACTGCCTGGGCCAGTTGCACCGGTAGCTCCCGTGGCGCCAGTAGCTCCATCGTTACCATTGGTTCCATTTGTTCCGTTAGCACCAGTAGGACCAGTCGCACCATCGTTACCATTAGTACCATTTGCTCCCGTTGGGCCTGTTGCACCATCGTTACCGTTTGTTCCATTTGCACCTGTTGGGCCAGTTGCTCCAGTAGCACCGTCATTGCCATTTGTTCCGTTTGCACCTGTTGGGCCAGTTGCTCCGGTAGCACCATCATTACCGTTATTCCCATTTATACCTGGAAGTCCGTTTGCGCCGTTATTGCCTGTGGGACCGGTAGCACCGTCATTACCGTTAGCACCTGTTGGGCCGGTAGGACCAGCCGGGCCACCAGCCGGGCCGGTAGGACCGGTAGGGCCTTGCGAACCTGAAGGACCAGGAGCACCCACTGGCAATGCAACAGTATCCACCGTGCCATTTGTCAATGTGACGATCACTGAGGTGTCTCCATTATTAACAAAGGAAGATAACCCTACTCCGTTAGCCCCTGTCGGGCCTGTTGCTCCTGTAGCACCATCGTTGCCATTTGCTCCATTGGCACCGGTTGGCCCGGTAGCTCCTGTAGCGCCATCATTGCCGTTTGTTCCATTAGCTCCCGTAGGACCGGTCGCACCGTCAGCTCCATTTGTTCCATTAGCTCCTGTTGGACCGGTCGCACCTGCAGGACCCTGAGCGCCTGCCGGCAGTGCTATAGTATCGACCACACCATTGCTCAATGTGACGACCACAGTAGTATCTCCATTATTTACAAAAGAAGACAAACCTACTCCGTTCGCACCTGTAGGACCTGTAGCACCGTCGTTACCATTAGTTCCGTTTGCACCCGTAGCACCTGTTGGGCCTACCGGACCTCCGGACGGGCCTGTAGCACCTGTCGGACCTTGCGCGCCTACAGGCAATGAGATGGTATCCATGACGCCGTTACTCAATGTAACAATAACAGTAGTGTCTCCATTATTTACGAAAGAAGCTAAGCCTACTCCGTTAGTGCCGGTCGGTCCTGTAGGACCTGTAGCACCAGTTGCTCCATCATTACCGTTAGTTCCATTCGCACCTGTTGGTCCGGTCGCACCTGTAGCGCCATTCGTACCATTTGTCCCTGCTGCACCTGTAGCGCCTACAGGACCTGTGGCACCTACTGCGCCATTAGCGCCATTATTAGCGATCTGCGTTATTATAAGGTGTGCTGATACTGCATTGGTACCTCCTGCCAATGGCGTAATGGTAAGTGCTGTTGAATTTCCTGCCGGATTCACGACTGAAATAGTTGAATTAGGAAGACTAACAGTGACAAGGAAAGTCCCTGTGATCTGGCTGGTGCCAGTGGCACGTCCCACGATCGTATTTGGTACTAAAACTCCATTAAGCTGTATGCCTAGCTGTCCCGCTTCAGTCACGCTTACTTGAAAATATATCTGATAATTACCCGGATCAGCAATATTGAACGAAGATGGACTTACAGCTGAAATATTTCCCGAATTAAGACCTGCTTGCGGAAATTGTACTGCCGTGCCCGGGGCCACTGTTGCAGCATTGTCAGCAGGCATCAAAGCAAAAAAATCTGCAAATTCAGAAGTGCTTCCTGCGGGTCCGGTAGGACCAGTCGCACCTACAGCGCCAACAGGCAGAATAATCGTATCCGATACACCATTGCTTAATGTAACGATGGCGGTGCTGTCTCCGTTATTTAGTATACTTGCTATCCCTATACCATTGTTTCCCGTTGCACCTGTGGCACCTGTGGCGCCATCATTGCCGTTAGTTCCATTGGCTCCTGTCGGACCGGTAGCTCCATCATTGCCATTTGTTCCATTGGCACCTGTAGGACCAGTCGCACCCATTGCGCCGTTAGTGCCTGCTGCACCCTGAGGACCTGCAGGAAGTGTGATCGTATCAGACAATCCATTGCTCAGTGTGATGACAGCTGTACTATCGCTATTATTTGATACTCCCGCTATACCTACACCGTTATTTCCGTTGGCTCCTGTAGGGCCTGTAGCACCCACTGTGCCATTAGCTCCGGTCGCGCCTTGTGCACCGGTCGCGCCTGCTGTTCCATTAGAGCCATTTGCGCCTGCTGCTCCTGTCGGGCCCTGAGCGCCTGTAGCTCCCTGAGTACCAGCTGCTCCTGTCGGACCGGTAGCTCCTGCACCACCGCCACCATTAGCAGCATAAAGTGCAAAAGGAACACTCAATAACTCTGCGGTACCCATTGGTAGGTATGTAGTATCGCCGGGGATATAATAATTGGTTTCTAAGTATTTAAGGCCAGTTGACCAGTTGACCGTAGCCCATATAGTGCCGCCCTTCGGAGTTCCTCTGCCTATAGCGGTGGTAAAAAGGCCAAACTGATTTGTCATACCGCTATCAGTTTCCCAATACTGTACTGTACCGTTAGGAGAGCCATCGTGTATGAGGAATCCCAGTGTCACATGCTGGTTAGCTAATACATTACCATTGGCATCTCTCACGACTGCCTGGTAGTTGATCGCCTGCGGCACCTGAGCTTGCGCATTATTGACCTGAGACAGGACGATGATGGCTATTAGGTAAAAAATTCTCTTCATAAAAAAGGGTTTAGAGTTTAGAAATAGTCTTAGACCTGCTAAAATAACATTTTGATGTTATTGCTTGTATCCATTTCAATAAAATTCTATTTAAACAGGTCAGTATCTTTCAATTATTTTTTTCACAGCTCTACTTTACGCAGCATTATCCTGAAACGGATCAGTTGCAATACCGCAGCGAGGCTAAGACCGATGATAAACCCTATCCAGATACCTTGCAGCCCCATATGCATGGGGAAGGCAAGGATATAGCAGGCGGGGATCATGACCAGCCAATAGGAGATGAACGCTATCACAGCAGGAAACTTGACATCCTGCATACCGCGCAGGGCACCTGCTGCCACAGCCTGCAGGCCATCGCTGATTTGAAAGAAAGCCGCCAGTATGAGCATGGTCGATGCGAGAGATACGACAGCTGCATTATCAGTATATAAATATGGCAGCAGGCCATGACAGGTGAAAAAGATACCCGCAAACACCAACTCAAATGCCACACAGATCATGATGACGGTGTTGCCCGCTATCCGCATGCCCTCTCTGTCCTTGGCACCGAGCGAATAGCCGATCATGATCGTACCCGCCGCAGAGATGCCCGTGAGCACCATAAAGGTGATAGACGCCAATCCGATAGAGATCATATGCGCCGCTTCTGCTTCAGTACTGATCCAGCCGCTCATTATCTGTCCGGCATTGAACGCCGCTACCTCCCAAAAAAATTGCAAGCCGGCAGGAATACCAATGACGAGAATTGGTTTGATAAAACTCAAACTCTCATTGATATGCTTTCTGAATTCATGACGTAATTCTTTGACCAGTGTATCCTGCCAGATGAAAAACAAAATGGCGATCGTCATTGCTATACGCGCAGTAGTAGTCGCGATAGCAGCTCCTTCGATACCCATTTTTGGCATACCGAGTTTACCATAGATCAGCACCCAATTGAGAAAAATATTGAGCAGCAATCCGCCAATGGTAATGACCATGCCTATCCGCGTCCTGCCCATGCCATCGAGGAACTGCTTTCCCGCCATAAAAAAGAAAATGCCACCGGTAGAGAAATTGACGATGCGGAGAAACTTGGTCGCGAGAAGATTATCTGTATCGCTGTGTTTCAGTAATGGCAGATAGGCTATAAGCCCCCATATCACCAGCATAAAAACGACCGTTAGTATAGCAGATACAACCAAACTTGATTTTAAGATGCCGATGCTTTTGTATCCTTTACCCTCACCAAAAGCCTCACTCACCAGTGGCGACACAGCAAACAAAACACCCATACCCAGCAGCACTGTCATCCAGTAGAGGCCATTCGCAAAGCCTGATGCGGCGATATACTCATGGCCGAGCCCGCCTATCTGCACCGTATCAAAAAATCCCATCAGCACCTGTCCCACCTGACCCGCTATGATAGGCAGAGCAAGGGTAAGCGCTTCTTTTATTTTGTCGCGGTATGTGGTGGATAATAGCATGGCTAGGCTGCAATGATAGCAATAACAAACTAAATCCTCTGTCCAACCCTCAAAGGGTTTCGAACCCTTTGAGGGTTATTGCTTCACTGGCCTTCATACAGCTCTATCGGCAGCCCATCAGGGTCAGAGAAGAAAGTAAATTTCTTTTGAGTATAATCATCTATTCGGATAGGCTCACAAATTACGCCTTTACTTTCCAGTTCTTTTATTGCCAGTTCTATATCCTCAGCAAAGGCAATATGCCTGAGGCCTGTCGCCTCAGGACGCGAGACACGAGCAGGCGGATCGGGAAATGAAAACAACTCCACGACATACTGACCATTCAGTGCGAGGTCGAGTTTATATGAAGCACGCTCCGCTCTATATACCTCGCGGATGATGGTGAAGCCGAGTATCTCTACATAAAATTTCTTTGACCGTTCATAATCTGAACAGATGATGGCGATGTGATGGATGGAGGTGAGCATATTAAACTATCTTAATGCTTCATACATTCATTGTATTTTGAGATGACAAAGGGTGCATCATCAATTTTTGCTTTATGCATTTTTTCTTTGTTTTTGCCATTAGGAACATTATCTAACAAATCCGATATGCTGGGGCAATCTGCAAGGACTTTTTTTGCAGCAGCATAAAATGAGATAGGATCGAATTTTGTCAAAATCCCGTTTTTTGAAAAGTAATATATATTGCCTCCAGCCCCATTCAATCCACCACTTGGAGTATAACCCAAACCCGGAGTCGGTGGTGGACTGCTAAAAACAATACTTAATAAGCCTGAATCACGATAATAAACCTCATAAAACTTATCTCCTATGTTAACCCAATCTCTTGTATAATAAAACGGTTCGTTTTTTTTGTGATAAGTATTTTCTAGATAGATAGAATAAGACTGGGTACTATCCGGCTTTAACTTGATTTTTTCACCCTTCATATTTTTAAAACCGTCGTATTTAGCGCCATATACATATGTGCCAAACGTAGTATCCCCACTTTTAGTGACGTAGAAATCATTGGGCCGGTCATACTGCGCCAATAAGCTAAAGCAGGCAAAAGAAAACATAACCAGGAGCGAAAGTTTCATATTCATTTTTCAAATGAGGATTTGGTTTGATTACTTAGTATCGTGCTCTTCTTTTTGTATAGTTCGCGGATTGCGGGTCGTAAAACTAATTCTTCTTCAATTTATAGCCTATTTTTTCTCTCTTCACTTCCGGTTCTTTTAGTAAGCTCTTCACAGCATCGAAAAGCAGCTTAATATCTTCGTCTTGGTTGGTTATTTTCTTCTCTATTTTAGCGAGCTTGATCAGAATATCCTTATGCGTCAGCGCCATTTCACGTAGTTGGGCAAAAATACGCACGATTTGAATGTTCATCTGAATGGCCCTTTCGCTGTTTAGAACACTTGCCAGCATTACTGCACCATGTTCCGTGAAAACATAAGGCAATGTAGAAGAAAACTTAAGCGATTTCAGGTGGTCGCAATTTGCGACCACTTCATCCTTTTCCTGCTGTGTGATTTGAAACATAAAATCTTCAGGGAAACGGAGCAGGTTTCTTTTTACCTGCTCATTAAGACGCTTAGTAGTGACCCCATACAGTTCTGCCATATCCTTATCGATCATTACTTTTTTTGAACGCAAGTTCAATATCCTACTTATTATGATCGTATCCGGGATAGCAATTTTCTTTATAGACGGCATAGTTCCTTATTTGTCTATGATTTGATAATTAGGTGGTCACAAATTGTGACCAGTTCAATTACTTACTTAGCATCATGCTCTTCTTCTTATATAGCTCGCGGAAGTGCGGGTCGTAGAGGTCTTTGATAAAGTAGATGGCCTCGCCGGTAGATTTCATCTCAGGGCCCAGCTCGCGCGATACACCCGGGAATTTATCAAAGGAGAAAACAGGTTCTTTGATCGCATAACCCACTAGGCGCTTGTAGTAAGTGAAGTCTGTTATTTTATTTACACCCAGCATGACCTTTGTAGCATAGTTGAGGTATGGGATATTGTATGCCTT
>PLSN01000188.1 GCA_003165135.1 Bacteroidota bacterium | reverse complement strand
ACCTTTAACCATAAGCCCAAACGCCCCATGCACCTGAAAAACCTACTCGCCTTTCTGCTTATCATTGTCTCGATGTCTCTCTCTGCCCAGACCCAAACATGGCAGTGGGTAAAAGCTGGGGGAAGTAATTCGGATAATGGCCCACTCCTTGCTGCCGAATGCAAAATTGGCGGATGTGATGCCGAGGGTAATGTTTATGCTGTAGGTATGATTAATGGGCCAAATCCAGTATTCGACACTTTTAATGGTGCGCATGTTTCTTTTACTAATTTTCAAGGGCAATCTTATTTGCTTTTTAGTTACGATTGTTCTGGACACATGCGTTGGGCAAAACAAATAGGTAGTGATGAAGGTCTTTACGCTAACTACGGAGTAACGACAGACCCACAAGGCAATACCTACTTAGCCAGTAAATTTTGGTATGGAATGAATGGAGGCTCGGTGAATTTGTTTTTAGGGGATACTGTACTTGCTCCAACAAATGTCCTTACGCAACCTTATTTCTGTATGATCAAATATGATAGTCTTGGCAGGCTAGTGTGGTTTAAAAATTTTGAGGAAGACACGGCCTACACTTCTCATACCGGAAAGTCTGGGGCTTATGGATTGCGTATAGGTAGTTCGGGCAACTTATGGATGGCCTCCATTATAGATAGTAATTATGCAATCGCACCAAATTTACATACGACTAAACAAGGAAAGTACAATGTGGAAATTGATCCATTGACGGGCAACATTTTAGGTGGATATTATATTTCTAATCAAAATTATGGGGACGGATACCGTCCGGATATAAGCTACGATATTGATGAAAACGAAAATTATTATGAAACAGGGACACTTCAACTTACAGTTTCCGGGCAAGTAAATGGAGATACATTGATACTGGCAAATCGGAGAGTAGCAGTTGACACAAATTATTTCACTGCTGATGAATCTTTTATTTTTTCGTTAGACAAAAGTGGAAACCTTAGGTTTCTCATCATGCAGGATACAGTAAAAAACAACGCCTTCTTTCAACTTACAGCCTGTAAATTTGACATGGTACATGACCAGCTAATGATTGCCTGTAATTTAGGAGATTCGGGGGTGCGTATTCAAGGCTCCTCGTTCGGATTTAGCAGACAAAATTTTGGCCCACATCCATTTAATACATTGGGAGCATATTGTATAGATGCAAATGGGAACCAGAAATGGTGTAAATATATGACCTCCGCGAACGGCTTTATCGGTTTAATGTTTCAAGATGTTCCTCAGCCAGACTATATGGTGGGGCTGAACCCGGGTGGCACGGAAATCTTCAATAACGCAGATACACTTATAGTTGGCAACTCTGTGTGTACCACTAATTGCTCATACTACTATAAGCTTGTTACTGCTTTTGACGGAAATGGGAACATAACTTCAAAATATATTGCTGACCTGGGAGATATTAATACTAATGGAGTATCGGGTGATCAAACTCCATACGGAGCTACAGACTGGCGTGGCAATGTGTATCTCGGTGGAAGCATCACCAGTTACATGGCAACCCCTGCGGACAGCGTGGTAAATACGGATGCACAATCAGGCAATTTCTTCATTGCCAAGATCGGCATCAGCGATTGCAGCTGCCCCACTCCGGGTGTGCAGTATACTCAGACAGTGCATGGAGATACAGTCTATTTCTATGGCAGTAGCGTCAATCACAGTGATAGTATCCGGTGGCGTTTGGGTGACGGCGGTATATCTTTGAGTGATACTTTCTTTCATGTATATNNACAGTGACTGCCATTGCATATAGTGCCTGTGGTGTGGACAGCATCACGAAACTAATAACTGTGACAAGTGTCGGTATCAAAATGATAGAATCCACTCAGACAGCAGTCTACCCTAATCCTGCAAAAAACTCTGTCAATCTCGATGTATCTGGTCCT
The DNA here is from genome assembly GCA_003165135.1 of Bacteroidota bacterium. GTDB lineage: Bacteria > Bacteroidota > Bacteroidia > Chitinophagales > LD1 > UBA1941. Next base: position 15,478 of record PLSN01000188.1, on the reverse strand, counting down.
GCAACTATAGGACTGGTTTATGCTAACGGCTCAAGTGTCTGGAACTCTCCGATGCAAATTAACCAGCAAGGCACCTATGTCTTTGACATGAGCAAATATTCGTGTGCCATGTATTATTTCATTGTGCAATACACAAATGGTAAGACTGATGTGATGCAGGTGGTGANNGCGAAGCTCTACGAAGGAATCTTTTTTGTACAGATGACCTGATAGATGTCTCCGCTGCAATGCGCTTCGCTGCATTTTCCCTGCCTGACTGCGTCATTCAGGCGGGGTTGCGACATGACAATCTTGCCTGGGGTTTTAGCCACTGATATCCTTTGCGGTGCAGCCCGACATCACAGCAGCATATTATCTATGAGCCGCACGCCCCCTATCCGGGCGGCGATGAGGGCGACGGCATGGGTCGTAGCGCTGATCTTTTTTATAGGCTTCAAGGTCCTGGCATCCCGTATCGCCACATACTCCACCTGAAACTCCGGGAAAGCAGCTAGACGCTCGACGGCTTTCCGCTCAATATCTTTTATTTCCAGCCGTCCCCCGTCCTTCGCCCCCCGTCCCATTGCCCTCTTGATACTGCGCAGTGTCTTTACTATTTCTACTGCTTTTCTGCGTGAGGCGCGATCCAGCCTTACATTGCGGGAGCTCATGGCCAGGCCGTCCTTTTCACGTTTGATCGGGCAGGTCACGAGTTTGATCTTTAGTTTTTGCTTTTTGATTAGCTCCTTGCAGATCATGGCCTGCTGGTAGTCCTTCTGCCCCATATATAGATGATGTGGTGCCACTGCCAGGAGCAGTTTCTCTACGATCTGCGCCATACCATCGAAATGACCAGGCCGAAACTCGCCCTCCAGTGTTCCCGCCATATAGCCAAAATCTATCGGTGAATTGTTTTTCATTCCCTGCGGATACATCTCATGCACCGATGGCAAAAACAGGATGTCACATTTAGCCGCGATAAGCTTCTGCATATCGCTCTCCAGTGTCACCGGATATTTCTCAAAATCCCTGGGGTCGTTAAACTGGGTCGGATTGACAAAGATCGAGCAGACGGTGAGGTCGTTTTGCCGGTTTGACTCCCGGATCAGGGAAATATGCCCCGCATGGAGCGCCCCCATGGTCGGCACGAAACCAATTTTTTTGCCCTCTTTTTTTAATGCAATAGATTGACTGTTAATATCTTTTATCGTTTTTATGATCTGCATGGCGGGTGTTCACAATATTACACAGAGTGTAGCGTTTTGTATTCTTTCGGAAATTAATTAGTATCTTTGTAGTCCGCAATTTAATCAAGTTTATTATTTAACCATAAAATCACACCGAGATGGAGAAAAAGAGAATTCTGATTGTAACCCATGAAATGGACCCTTACATCAACCTCACTCAAGCAGCAAAAATAGCTAACTCTCTGCCAAAATATCTGCAGGACAATGGGATGGAAATAAGAGTACTGATGCCGAAGTTCGGCAACATCAACGAGAGAAGGCATCGCCTGCACGAAGTCGTTCGTCTCTCAGGTATCAACGTAATAATCAATGACGAAGATTATCCTCTGGTAATAAAAGTCGCTTCTCTGCCCGGTGCTCGCCTTCAGGTTTACTTTTTGGACAACGAAGATTTCTTCAAACGCAAAAATGTATTTGAAGATGATGACAACAACTTCTTTGAGGACAATTCAGACCGTATGATCTTCTTCTGCAAAGGCGCACTGGAGACCGTACGCAAATTCGGATGGGCACCTGATCTGATCCACTGTTTCGGATGGATGACCAGCCTGATCCCTATGTTTCTCAAGACTACCTACAAAGACGATCCTATCTTTGCAAACAGCAAAGTGGTATACACAGTGTCCAATAACTACTTCGCAAGCAAGCTGAAAAAAGACTTTACTACACAGCTACAGATCAGTGACAATATCACTAAGAAGCATGTAGATTTCTTTAAGGATGGAGACAACACCAGCCTGAATATCGGGGGTTCTGAATTCGCTGATGCCCTGCTGGTAGAAGACGACCTGAACGAGGCTATGTCTGCTTATGTCAAGAAAGCCAAAAATAAACTCGTGCTCAAGGTCAATTCAAATGAAGATGCTTCGCTGCCACTGGTGAGTGATTTCTATAAAAACATTTTGGCTAACTAAGATTAAAGTACCCGTCGGTTGAAGAAGATTCTTACAAAGCTTTGCTACGCTATGTGTGCAGTGATGCTGCTGTTTCATTTGAACTCCTGCAAGGATCCGGTGGTTACCGATAAGGGTAATACGCTGAATTTTCAAAATATCAGTCTGTATCATATAGATACCTGCTCGGTGATATTCAATACAATACCTGACAGGACGCTGATATCATCAGGAGTGACCACAGGAGTACTTGGGTCCATGAATGATATTTTCTTTGGCAAGACCTTTGCGAGTATTTATGCCCAGTGTTTATTGTCGAGCGTACAGCCTACGGGTTTCCCGGGAGATGTACTTGATTCTGCAGTACTCATTATGCCATTTAGCAGTACCACATCTAAGTACGGTAAATGCGATAAGCCTATAGATGTAGTAGTATATGAACTCGCACAGGACATGTTACCTGGCATCACTTATTATGCTAATGATGGTTTTAGTGTGTACGGTCAGCCTGTAGGGATCAGGACAAATTATATCCCTGACCTTTCGGATAGTGTATTTTTTATCGATCCTTTCATCGCAGACAATGTCGATGTGCCATATCACGGGCAGGCGCCAATGCTGCGGGTGAGGCTGACGAATGCCTTTGGTAATAAGCTGCTCAATACACCTGACAGTACGCTCCAGTCATCATTGTATTTTATCGAATATTTCAAAGGCCTGTATATCACTACCAATCCCTCTAAAGTGGGTGATGGTCTGATGTATTTCAATGTGGGCAATACTACCTGCAACATCAGTATGTATTATCACAATGCAGCCCTGGGAGTGCCCGATACATCGGTCTTTCAGTTTCAAATGTCCAACTACGGTGTCCTAGTGAATCATTGGGACCATTATTACGGCGGGACGCTGGTACAGAACATGCTGAGCAATCCTAATCCCGCCGGCGATAAGGTAGGATATGTACAGGCAGGCGGCGGCACGAAGCTAAAAATGACACTGCCTACGCTGAAAAACCTGCCACCGAATATAGGTATCACAAAGGCTGAGCTGATCGTGCCTATCATGGATACCCTGCTATCCGATCCTAGTTACAGCCCGCCTCCTGCACTGACCATGTACAGGATAGATGATACACTGGGCGTGGATGCATTTAATGGTAACAATAATCAGGGTGTGGGTTACCTCACTACCCGTGTCGATAATAATAACCTTAACTATCTCTGCTATGTCTTTAATCTCACAGAGTATGTGCAGCGTGTGCTGAATGGATATTACTCCAATAACAACGGATACTATATCGGATATTCATATACCGTGAGGGGCGATAGGGTTATCATCCTCAATGATCCGGCTAAGTTGTCAACCCAATGTAAATTAAAGATAACGTACACTAAACTACAATAGCTTATGTGTGGAATTGTTGCATATATCGGCCCGAGGGAAGCATATCCTATCCTTATCAAAGGATTAAAGAGACTCGAATACCGGGGCTATGACAGCGCAGGTGTAGCACTCCTCAATGGTGTGATGCGTATCTACAAGACCAAAGGCAAGGTGTCTGATCTCGAGCATGTAGCAGAAGGACATCAGCTCAGCGCCCATCTGGGCATGGGCCACACTCGCTGGGCCACTCATGGTGAACCCAATGACGTCAACTCACACCCGCATCTCTCTCAGGATGGTAGCCTGGCCATCATTCATAATGGGATCATAGAAAATTACGGTACACTCAAAGAAGCACTGCTCGAACGCGGACATGTTTTCAAAAGTGATACTGACTCGGAGGTACTGGTACACCTCATCGAAGAAATAAGGAAGAACACAAAAGTAGAACTCGATGAAGCGGTACGTCTAGCCCTCTGCGAAGTAGTAGGAGCATATGCTATAGTCATTATTTCAAAAGACGATCCGACCAAACTCATCGGTGCCCGCAAGGGAAGCCCGCTGGTGGTAGGTATCGGCGATGGCGAATATTTCATGGCCTCTGATGCATCTCCTATCGTGGAGTATACCAAGGATGTGACCTATCTCGAAGATGGAGAGATCGCTTTCATCAAAGATGGTAAGCTGTCTATAAAGACCATTGACAATGTAGCCAAAACACCTTTTATCCAGACACTGGAGATGAACCTCGAGGCTATCGAGAAAGGCGGCTACACACACTTTATGCTCAAGGAGATCCACGAGCAGCCTAAATCTATATACGATTCTCTCAGGGGCCGATTTGATACATCTACCGGCAATTTTGCGATGAGGTCACTCAAGGAGTATGCACACAAGATCAAAAATCTCAAGCGTATCATTATAGTAGGTTGCGGTACATCATGGCATGCAGGGCTGGTAGCTGAGTATTTATTTGAAGATATAGCGCGTATCCCTGTAGAGGTCGAGTATGCGTCAGAGTTTCGCTATCGCAATCCGGTGATAGGAGAGGACGATCTGGTCATAGCCATATCTCAGTCGGGTGAGACGGCAGATACACTCGCTGCTATAGAGATGGCTAAAGAAAAAGGCGCTACTGTATTCGGCGTTTGCAATGTAGTTGGTTCCTCCATACCGCGTGCCTCTCATGCGGGTGCCTATACACATGCAGGTCCTGAGATAGGCGTCGCGTCGACCAAGGCTTTCACTGCTCAGGTATCGGTCATGATACTGCTGGCGCTGGGCTTCGCAGATATCAAAGGCAAGAAAAGCAAATCAGAACTGCGTAACATCATGGCGGAGCTGGATGCTATACCGGCTAAGGTCGAAACCACACTCAAGTGTGAAGATCAGATCAAAGAGCTCGCAAAGAAATATAAGGACTCTCACAATTTCCTCTACCTCGGTAGAGGGTATGGCTTCCCGGTGGCACTCGAAGGTGCATTGAAGCTCAAAGAAATATCCTACATACATGCTGAGGGATACCCGGCAGCAGAGATGAAGCACGGGCCTATCGCACTCATAGATGAGGAGATGCCGGTCGTGGTCATCGCTACCAAGAATGCTCACTACGAAAAAATAATCAGCAATATTCAGGAGGTCAAGGCCCGCAAAGGCAAGATCATAGCCATCGTGACAGAAGGTGATACCAAGGTCAGGGCAATGGCAGACTATGTGATCGAGATACCTGATGCGCCTGATATCATGGTGCCGCTGCTGGCTACTGTACCGCTGCAGCTATTGTCATACTACATAGCCGTCGAGCGCGGATGCAATGTCGACCAGCCTCGCAACCTCGCCAAGTCTGTGACCGTAGAGTAAATTATCATTGGCTGTAACCCTCTCCAAAGGAGAGGGCAGGGTGAGGTTGTATTAGCCTCATCACTCGTCTCTCGCTCTATCTCACAAGTGTTACATAGCCTGACCTATATATAGTTTTGCCATCTGGCAGCGTGAGCATCAGCCATAGCCAATATACTTCTTCGGGCTCGGGTGTACCTTTGTATTTTCCATCCCAACCTTTATGTATATCAGGAGATTCAAAGACCAATTCACCCCATCTGTTGTATATATGCATCTCAAACGGATTGATATCGCAGATGTGCAGGATATAGAAGGTATCGTTTTTCCCATCACTATTCGGACTGAATATATCCGGAATGGCAATGCCTGCTATGCACTCCGAGTCACATGATACCGTATCTATGGTGATGCTCTGTGAGACCGGACAGAAACCATTAAGTGCAGTGACCTGATATGGCCCTGCCTGATATACGATGATCTGTGAGCTATATGCGTCGGAGTCGACTGTTCCTGTATTCCACCGGAATGTGACTGACTGCTGCCCAGAGGAGTCTATACTGGCGGTGATCATTACACTGTCTGTCACACCTTCACAGAGCGCATCCTTGCTATCTGTCAGATTGAGCCCTGAGATCTCGGGATAAGTATTCACTTTCACACTGTCAAGATTGCTGCCACAGGCATTAGTGACAGTAGCGATATAGAGACCGGAAGCAGTCACCGTATAGGCTGAGTCAGAGGGCCCTGACGACCAGACTGTATTGGCGATATGAGTGTTTAGCCGGAGAGAAAAAGGACTGCAGAGCGTGGTGTCGGTTTTGGCGGTATTGAGTATAGTATCCTGTATGACGAAAGTCTGGCTGGAGCTATCTACACATACTCCTACGTATGCATAGAGCGTAATGGTATAGCTGCCCGGTACCGATGCGTAGAATGTAGTATCTGCGACATAGGCATACAGGCTGCCATTGATGTCCCATTTGTAGTGGGTAGCAGATGTGCTTTGATTGGTCATAGTGACGAGGGCGTCAGAGCAAAACGAACTGCCATTGATCGTGAACGCACTCTTAGTGGTACAGATGGATGAGCAGGTATCGACCACAGATACCGAGAAGCTTCTGCTGATACCACAATAGTCTGAGACTATCATCGTGTAGATGCCGGGACGTACATCAGGGAAAGTGTCGGTCGCAAAACTGTCTGTCTGTGTAGGGTAGCCGAGTATCTGGACAGTATAGGGTGCTGTACCGCCGAAGATCGTATATGGGATATTGCCTCTGGCCGAATCACCGCAAACTTCTACCTGAGTGGAAACAATATTGGGCAAAATGTTTGCCCCGACATATATCAGCATAGTATCTATCGGACAAATGGTGTCATACCTGACGTTATAACTAAAGATCTGTGTATTGGACAGAAATAGTCTTATGACATAGTAGCCGGTATCTAATACAGTAAACCTTCCATTTACGCTGCTTGCGATATATTGATTGTTTTTCAGCAGAACATAATATGGCCCCTGAGAAGTATTGCAGGCGCTGATAGGCGGAGTGCAATCTGCCTGTATCAGTGATGTGCCTGTACACTGATGAGTAGCTGTCGCCGAGAGGACATACTGCGGAAACGGAGGCAGCACAAATGGGAAAGAGCAGCCGCTGTCAGATACCAGGTTATAGTTGCCCGGTGGTACGTCATAGAATAGCAGGGCATCAGCATATGGGCTTGGTAAGGTCTGTATATATGAAGTGCCGCTTACGGTACTGACCAGCGAATATACCTCGGTATAATCGACTGCATTTTCATAGATGGCATAGGCCTTCATACATGTGGAGTCCAGCATCGGCATGATACACGCTCCCCCGAGTGCGGGCAGCGTGACTGTGATGGCATTGGCCAGACAGAGTGGCTGTGTGGCCTTGACCTGATAGGTCGCGGGCGGCAAATGGTAAAATATAGGAAAGTTCGCGGTCATAGAGTCGACCAGAGTGAGCTGGTCAAATACAGTGTAGGTAACCGGAGGCGTAAAGACGGCGGGGAAAGAAAATACCGAGAAATCACTGCATGTCAGGACACTGTCTGCTATAGGCAGATGTATGAATTGCGGAACATCTACCGTAGTATAGTCAAACCCGCATTGGTCCTGTATCCTGACCCTGTATAGCACTCCTGTGTCTATACCTGTGAAAAGCCGCGCCGGTGTCGTGAAGATGGTATCGATCTGTACAGGGCTGCAGTTCAGACAGGTGACCACTACGGGATAGCAGAATTGAACAGGATCCTGCGTCATATGTATAGAACTGTCAAAAGGACATACATTGTAGAAGAAAATGGTGTCAGATATGGTTGAGTCGCAAGGTAGTATGAAGCTCTGTGTATTGCCACAGCTGTCAGTGACGGTAAAATTATATGCGACATGCAATGGAAGGCCTGTGATAGAAACCTGATGTTGATGTGTGACAATTGTGCTTGGATTGCTGCCTGTGATCGTAAACGGACCTATTGCTGAGGAGTCTATACTGATGAATGCATTGCCGCTGGTACAGGAGCCAAGTGCAGTGGCATTGAGCTGATGAATATTGATAGTGGTCTGCCATATCCGGCCGCAACTGTCGGTAGCTGTGATCACATCAGGAGGGCATTGCACAGGAATGACGAATACCCCTGTCTGGTTGGTAAGTGAGATGGACCCGCTGCTAAGGTGGAATGTATATGGTGGTGCGCCGCTTGTGATCAGGTTCACATGTNNTATAGGTTACATTATACGTAGGAATGGGTACGATCACGGTTATCTTATTGGTAGTAAAGATATTCTGGCAGGAATCCTTGACTCGGATCCAGTAGGGGCCATTGCATAGATTGCAGAAAGTGCCGGAGCTTTGATAAGCGCCAAATCCGGAATTGGTGCCGACAGATGATCGGGCATATTGGTATGGTGGTCGTCCGCCCTGTACTGCGACAGTGATACAGCCGCTATAGACAGTATCAGGTGGCGCGGGGTTTATGACCGGAAAGGTATAAGTGCCGCCTACAGTGGCCGTGGCAAATGCTGTATTTCCCGATCCGTCAGTTACTTTGATAGTATATTCCCCTTTGGGCAGGGTCTGAAAAACACTATCAAGCGTCGGTATGGTGATCGGATAGGTGATATTAGGATACGAAGGGCCGCCTATGATCGTGAAGGTATAAGGGCGAGTACCACCGGATGCGCTCATGGTGATGGTCCCATCATTGAAGCAGATAGATGGGGTCGTGGCGCTATCGGTGATCACAAGTGCCTGACTGCGTCCGCTGATAGATGCTAGTAGGATGATTGATAATATATAAAATATTGTCTTCACGGATTCTTAGGATTAAACTAGGTGTTTAAGATTATAACCATAAATGTAAACTTTGTCGTCAACATTTCAAAAGATATCAAAATCTCAGAGCATTCATTCCCCTTATTGTGCTGAGAGCATTGCTGATCGCCAATTATGATGAAGTCTTTTCCACATTTTTATTTATCGCGATATATTCATAAGTATCTATTTATCAATAACTAAGGTATATTATCGTTAAACAATTACAGTAGCTTCGGGTAGTATTGGGTCAATATGGGGCTATTTACCTTCGCCCCATCAAATTAATTGTACATAAAATTTTGGTGGCTTGTGGATAAGTTATATATTTGCAGTCCTTTAATAAAAGGGGTAGTATCTGAATGGCAAAACAAGACCTGATTGTACAAGATGGAACCATCACTGAAGCGTTGAGTAACGCCATGTTCCGCGTAAAATTAGAGAATGGCCACGAGTTGGTTTGCCATATCTCTGGTAAGATGAGAATGAACTATATCAAGATACTCCCCGGAGATAGGGTGCAAGTGGAAATGAGTCCATATGACCTGAACAAGGGAAGAATAACTTTTAGGTACAAATAAACCGGCTAAAAAATAATAACGATGAGAGTAAGGGCATCTATCAAGAAAAGAAGCGTCGACTGCAAGATTGTACGTCGCAAGGGGGTACTTTATGTGATCAACAAAAAGAACCCTAAGTTCAAACAAAGACAAGGATAATTAACTAAAAAACTAAACACACACTCAAAGCATGGCGCGTATATCTGGTGTTGACTTACCGAAAAACAAAAGAGGCGAAATAGGCCTGACATACATATATGGTATCGGCAGAACTACTGCCAAGAAGATACTTACCTCTAATGGTATAGATATCAATACTAAAGTAAAGGACTGGAATGATGAGAACATAAACGGTATCCTCAACTATATCAGCAATAACCTCAAACTCGAAGGTGAACTGAGAGGTGAGACACAGCAGAACATCAAACGTCTGCAGGATATCGGCTGCTACCGTGGTATCCGTCACCGTAAGGGACTCCCTGTACGTGGCCAGCGTACTATCACTAACGCACGTACTCGTAAGGGTAAACGTAAGACAGTGGCTAACAAGAAAATGGTAACAAAGTAATCCAAATAAAATAAATTGCCCATAGCTCAATAGGCTAAGGGTCGAAAATCTCAATCAACAATGGCAAAACAGCAACAACAGCAGCCTACCGCAAAAGCAAAAGCTAAAAAGCGTGTAGTAAAAGTGGACAGCGAAGGAAAGGCTTTCATCAGCGCTACCTTCAATAACATTATCATCACCTTTACCAATATGAACGGACAGGCCATATCATGGTCCAGCGCCGGTAAGGTGGGTTTCAGAGGTTCTAAAAAGAACACTCCGTATGCAGCTCAGCTCGCATCGAGTGAGGCTGGTAAAGTAGCTCACGAAGCAGGAATCAGAAAAGTAGAAGTATTTGTACACGGACCAGGTGCGGGCAGGGAATCTGCTATCCGTGCTATCCATACATCAGGTATCGAGGTGACTTTCATCAATGATACTACTCCTATCCCTCACAACGGTTGCCGTGCTCCTAAAAAGAGAAGGGTGTAAAAGGGTTATAGGTTATAAGTTTTAGGTTATATGCAATTAGCTGATTTAACCTAAAACCTACGACTTAAAACTTAAAACTTAAAATTAAAAAAGAAAGAACTCAATAAATTATGGCAAGATATACAGGCCCAAAGACAAGGATCGCAAGGAAATTCGGTGAGGCGATATTCGGTACTGACAAATACTTTGAAAAAAGAGGGTATGCTCCCGGTCAGCACGGTTTGTCCAAGAAACGTAAGACTCCATCTGAGTATGCGATACAGTTGGCTGAAAAACAAAAGGCAAAATACACTTACGGCCTGCTCGAAAGGCAATTCCGTAACCTGTTTGAAAAAGCATCCCGCAAAAAAGGTGTAACAGGTGAAAACCTCCTGAAACTCCTCGAAGCAAGGCTTGACAATACCATTTTCCGTCTTGGTTTCGCCAAGTCAAGGAACCAGGGACGTCAGCTCGTCACTCACAAACACGTGACTGTAAATGGCGAGGTGGTAAACATCCCTTCATATACACTTCGTCCGGGAGACAAAGTAGCTATCCGCGAAAGGTCTAAAAACCTTGAGGTGGTACAATCTTCTATCTCCGGAAAAGGAAAGAAATTCAACTGGCTGGTAATAGATGAAAAAGGTGTAGAAGGCACATTCGTTGATTTTCCTGAGCGTGACCAGATACCTGAGAATATCAACGAGCAGTTGATCGTCGAGTTGTACTCTAAATAAAACTGAACGCAACAGCCGGATCGACGTTAATATTATCAGCGTCATCTGCGAGATCTGCGGGAGAGTGTCGAAGTTCTTATTTCAGAAAAAAACAAATAAACATATATGGCAATATTAAGCTTCCAAAAACCGGATAAAATAACATTACAAAAATCAACAGATTTTGAAGGTACATTTGAATTCAAGCCTCTCGAGCCTGGTTTCGGTGTCACTATCGGAAACGCGTTGCGCAGGGTACTGTTGTCTAGTCTGGAAGGATATGCTATCAGCGGTATCAAAATTTCCGGCGTTGACCATGAATTCTCTACTATCAAAGGTGTCATAGAAGATGTGACCGAGATCGTTCTCAACCTGAAACAAGTTCGTCTCAAGAAGGTAATGGACGACGACAATAACAACGACAAAATATATATTTCTCTCAAAGGTGTGGAGCAGTTCAAGGCTGAGCACATCGAGAAACATACAAACGTATATCAGGTCATGAACCCGGACCTCGTGATCTGCAACATGAACTCAACTGTACATGTAGAAATGGAACTGACTGTATCAAAAGGACGTGGCTACGTACCTGCTGATGACAATCAGAAAGAAGCTCAACCGGGCTTCATACCTATCGATTCTATCTTTACCCCTATCAAGAATGTTCGCTACTCAGTAGAAAATTTCCGTGTCGACCAACGTGTTGACTTCGAAAAACTGATACTGGACGTGACCACTGATGGTACTATACATCCTGAAGAGGCTGTGAAAGAAGCATCTCGTATCCTGATCCAGCACCTGATGCTGATCACTGACGAGCATATCACTTTCGACGCACCTGCTACAGTAGAAAATGAAATGGTAGATGAGCATATCCTGCACATGAGGAAACTGCTTAAGACACCTCTAGAAGATCTTGACCTGTCAGTTCGCGCATTCAACTGCCTAAAAGCTGCCAAGATCAATTCTCTCGAAGAACTGGTATCNNGAAGCGCTGCTGCATGAGAAAGGCCTGCACTTCGGTATGGAACTGAGCAAATACAAACTGGACGAGTGATCTGAGAAACAAGAGCCAAGAATCAAGAATTAAGATAATAAAGACCATAAATTAAAAGGCAATGAGACACGGAGATAAAGTAAATAACTTAGGACGCACCACGAGCCACAGGCATGCACTGATGCGTAACCTCGCTGCGGCATTATTTACGCACAAAAGGATATTCACGACGCTGGCTAAGGCCAAGGCGCTGCGTGGGTTCGTAGAGCCACTTATCACAAAGAGCAAAACTGACTCTACGCACAGCCGTAGATTAGCTTTCAGCGCACTGAATGATAAAGAAGCAGTGAAAGAACTCTTCGGCGTGATATCAGGCAAAGTAGGCGAAAGGCCGGGTGGATACACTCGCGTGATCAAGACAGGTTTCCGTGCAGGTGATGCAGCTGAAATGGCAATGATTGAGCTGGTAGACTTCAACGAGATATATACTCAAAACAAAAACACTGCTAAAGCTGTCGAGCCTAAGAAGAAAACCAGAAGGGCTTCTACTAAGAAAAAAGCAACTAGCAAACCATCNNCCTTCGATAATATCGGAGGGCTTTTTGTTTTTTGGCAGGTTAACCCATAAAGGGGTTCAAACCCTTTATGGGTTTTAAAGTGGAATAATAGCCACGCCTTTTAAGGCGTGGTATAAAGAGAAATAAGTAATGGCTTTAGCCAAAAGGATACTAGTGTTTGGCTAAAGCCGATTTAAGTGCTCTTATTTTCCACGCGCTAAAGCGCATGGCAACTTCAAATATTTTCTCAAGCCTTCTCATCATATCTGGTATAGACCAGACCTGCTATCAGGCATAATACAGCACCTACTATACCGCTCATTCGCAGCCCCTGGTCATGGCCGGGGTCTTTGCCATAGAGTGTCAGCATCGCAAAGACCATGATACCCAGCGTCTGCCCGATCTTCTGAAAGAGCGCTCGCATACCAAAATACATTCCTTCTTTATTTTGGCCTGTGGCTTTTGTATCTGCTTCGGCTATATCAGCGATGACCGTAGGCGGCAGTATACTCAGGAAACTATCCGGTATGCCGAAAGTGACCATCAGCAAAACGCCCTGTATGATTGGCGCAAAGGGGTATTTACCGAGCCAGTATATCGAGCTGAAAACAAATGACAGAAAAAAGAAAGCCACTATGATCATATTCTTCTTGCTGAATTTTTTCTCCAGGATATTCACGACGGGATAGAATAAAAGCGTCAATCCTACCATCAGGCCCATGAGAAAAAAACCAACCGCTTCAGGCAGTAGCAGCATTGCTTTGACATAATAAAGCAAGCCTCCGGTAATGATGGCAATCGACATAAAGAACGATGCATCAGCGACTGCAAATATCCTGAAGTTGCGGTTTCCAAGAGCGGTCTTTAGAGAGTCTATGACTGATTCAGTAGCGATACCGGGTTTGACGTATCTTTTTTCATCGATAAAAAGTACCGGCGCCAGCATACACAGTCCGCCAGCCATATTCAGTATGATGATAGCATACTGATTTGATTTCAAAACGCTGATAGCGGGCATCAGGTCCTTGATCAGATTGCCGATAGCAGGAGCAGATGATGAGAATACAACACCGAGTATAAAACCAACTGACTGAGCCGTGCTCATATGCATCTTACCGTTAGGGTAGTGGCCGAGCTCTGCGAGCAATGCATTATATGGGATCACATACATGCCAAAGAAAAAGTAATACCCCAATTGAAATATCGCCAGCCATATCAGGTTTATTTTATTCGCTCCCGATTCAAATGGCGGAAAGAACATCAGGATGGCAAACAAGGTCATCGGCACCACAGCGATAGCCATCAGCGGTATCCTTCTGCCTTTGCGATGTATGCTGCGGTCACTCCATCCTGCCATGAACGGATCGATGACTGCATCAAAGAGCCTGCCACTCGCTGTGACCAGCGCCACAATATTAAAAATGCCAAAGAAAACGATCTGCGGTACGAGGTTCACCATGCCTGAGTTATTGGGCGGCAGGTAGAGATAAAGTAGCATTACCGAAATGATGTTTATCGAAATACTCCAGCCGAATATACCTACGCCATAGGCAATGATCTTGGATAGAGGGATTCTTTCGGGCTGCATTACTGCAAGATAAAAGTTCCTTTTAATATGTGCATAATTGATTTGTATTTGCCTTGTCACCCTAAGCGTAGTCGAAGGGTGTCAAGGTTCGGCTACGCTCACCTTGACGGGTGGTGAGGTTATTCAAACAAAAAATCACTCCTTTGCAATTATGTCTAATAGTGGCAAGCGGGTAATTGTGGTGGGCGGCGGTGCAGCAGGGTTTTTCTTTGCTGTCAACTGTGCTGAACTGCATCCTGATTATCACATTACCATCATCGAGAAGTCAAATAAACTGTTGGAGAAAGTGCGCATCTCCGGCGGCGGCCGCTGCAATGTCACTCATGCTTGCTTCGAGCCGAAAGTATTAGTAAAAAAATATCCACGCGGTGAGCGTGAACTGCTCGGTGCTTTTCATCGTTTCATGACAAGCGATACTATAGAATGGTTTGAGAATAGAGGCGTAGAGATCAAGACTGAAGATGATGGCAGGATGTTTCCGGTGACTGACGACTCTGAGACCATTGCGCAATGCCTGCTCACTCTCGCACAGGAGCACGATGTGAAGATACGCATGCATGAAGAGATAGATACGATGCTGCATAAGGATGGACAATGGCAGCTCACGACCGCGACTGATGAAGTATTGAAAGCTGATATTGTATTCATTGCTACTGGTTCGGCGCTACGCATGTGGGATATGCTTCGTCATATGGGTTATCGGGTCGCAGAGCCGGTGCCATCGCTTTTTACTTTCAATATCAAAGATCCGCGTATCAATGGACTGCAAGGTATCTCTGCCGAGCGTGTCACCGTACGAGTGATAGATACCAAACTCGAAGAATCAGGACCGTTGCTTATCACACATTGGGGACTCAGCGGGCCCGCCATTCTCAAGCTGTCTGCCTGGGGAGCGAGGATATTGAAAGACAAGAAATATAATTTTCAAATATCAGTCAACTGGACTGGTGCGATGACCACTACAGAGACGATCGATTTTCTAAAAAAGCATAAAGAAGAATTTCCAAAGCGAAGCGTGATCGGCAAACCATTATTTAAACTCTCTACACGCTTATGGGGAAGTTTATGCAGGTATGCAGGCTTATCGGAAAAAGAACCTATCAACTGGGCTGACATCTCTAAGAAAGATACGGAGAAACTTGCTACAGTTTTGTCGAACTCTATCTTTCAGGTCACAGGTAAAAGTACTTTCAAAGATGAGTTTGTAACATGCGGTGGAGTAGAGCTCGACCAGATAGACCTGAAAACTTTTAAAAGTAAACTGCATCCCGATCTTTTCTTTGCCGGTGAAGTGCTGAATATTGATGCTATTACCGGAGGATTTAATTTTCAGGCTGCATGGACAGGTGCATGGATC
>PLSN01000019.1 GCA_003165135.1 Bacteroidota bacterium | reverse complement strand
CTGTACGGGGACTATATTATATCCAATCTCGTCTAGGATAGACACCATCCCCTGTATAGTCCGACCATTGTCATGGCTCAATAGACCTCGTACATTTTCTCCAATGCAGATAAGTGGTCTCACTTCATTCACTATGCGTGCAAACTCATAAAATAGTGTTCCGCGAGCATCTTGTAGACCAAGTTTTTTTCCAGCATAACTAAATGCTTGACATGGGAACCCACCCGTGACAATATCTACCTTGCCATTGTATAATGTGAGGTCAAGACCCCTGATATCACCTTCCAGTACATTCCAATTAGGTCTGTTTGCACGCAGGGTCTGGCAAGCCCATTTATCTATTTCGTTTAAGGCTACACATTTAATCCCGGCCTTTTCAAGACCTATAGCAAGACCACCGGCACCTGCGAATAGCTCAATTGCAGTATATTCATTTTCGGGTTTTACATAATTAGTATGCTCGTCAACATTGTTATTAAACAATACATCAGTGAACTTTTTAAACTGGTCCTTTTTATATACCCTATAATTGCTAACAGGCTCCCGTACAGCTGACAATATTCCCTCTTTATCCCATCTTCTAAGTGTCTCTTTGNNATAACCATATTGTTTAACATTACACAATGGTTACAAAAATACTAATACAATACGGATTTTATAATTAAATACTAATTATTTTAGCTATGTGGATAAGATTTCGCTAGCTAGATTTTCAGCAATTTTATCAGCATCTTTTTTTATTTCACATTCCCAAATAACAAAAGTTCGCCAACCTAGTTCCTTGAGTTGTTCTTGTGTCCTTTTATCTCTGGCTGTTGTCTTATTGAATTTCTGAATCCAATAAGTTTGATTATGCTTAGGGTTTGGGTAATTGCAATGTGGGCATCTATGCCAAAAGCAACCATTCACGAAGATTGCAACCTTTTTTGATACAAAGCAGATATCGGGTTTGCCGGGGACTTTTTTGTAATTTAATCGATAGCCAATTAATCCTTTTGATCTCAATGCTTTTCTAAGTGTTCTTTCAGGATTTGTATCTGAGCCTTTATTGGCACTCATCATTCTTGATACCGCTTCACTTTTCGGTATTGGGGATCTCTTGTCTCTTATATATTTCTTATCAGTCATCACTTTAAAAGTAGAAAAATTTCGTAATGACGTCTAGCTTGGGGTTTGCTTTTACGTCACGTGTGCATATGTTTTGAGAGCGAATTTTATATCCTGACTATTCGCATATAGGAACCTACCCGATACAGGCCGCCTCTATGAGGCTTTTTGATGAAACGGATATTAACTACAAACAGTAGTGCCCCCTTGGGGCTATCGAGATCAATCCCGTAGGGATGCCCTGTTTGTAGCCAATGTGATGTTTATTTTATAGCTCCATCGGAGCGGTATGTTATGACGGCAACGAACGGTGATAATGGCTTTGGTTCCTATATGCGGATAATGAGGATTTAATTTGCAAATAATGCAATAATTTGCTAAATTTGCATTTAGTTGGCATGGCATGTCCGGAGATATATGGCGGTGGGAGTGGCGAGATGGACAAAAGCGAGTGTTAAAATTATCGATTATGCATTTTATAAATACGCATATTAGAATATTTTATGTTTATAGTGCTAATTATTAATGCTGAACATTTTGGGCAAAAATTTGTTCAATATGCGAAAATATGGATTATTTATATGTGTAAGTTGTATTGATGAAATGAGTAAAGTGATGGTGGACTATCAATAAAAGATGTCTCCACTACATTGCGCTTCGCTGCAATTTCGTTGCGACATGACAATTATGCTTGGGAAGCAGCCTTAAAGCAAATTGTCATTCCGTAGTTCTGCGAAGCTCTACGAAGGAATCTTTTATTGTTGCTTATGCACTTCGGTTATCATATACCAAAGACAGGGAGCTAACAGCCGACTAGCCCTCGAGGTTGATGGTGAAGGTGTAGGTCCGTGAGTATAGTTTCTGTATCACGGTGCTGTAGATGAAGTTTTGGGTAGGGGAGTTGATATTGAGGACTCCCTGACTGACCTTAAACTCGGGGCTCATTATAAAGTAGGGGAAGTAGATCATCAGTCCGATACCGTACTCAGCCGCGAGGTCATTTTTGTCGACCTTCAGGATGCTGTTGGTACGGGCGGTGGAGTTGGACGCGAGGTCATAGTCATAGCGTATACCTGCGATGACAAAGATACGGGTGTTTTTGATCGGGTCGCTCTTGAACCTGAGCTGCAGCGGAAAGTCGAGATAGATGGAGCTGACAGTGAGCGATGTGTCGGGCGACTGACGCAGGACCGTAGTGTATTTCACAGTCCTGTCTGCGAATGACAGCGTAGGTATGAGCCTGAGGTCAAAGTATTT
Source organism: Bacteroidota bacterium (assembly GCA_003165135.1). Lineage (GTDB taxonomy): Bacteria > Bacteroidota > Bacteroidia > Chitinophagales > LD1 > UBA1941. Next base: position 2,462 of record PLSN01000019.1, on the reverse strand, counting down.
GTGAAACTGCCAGTTGGCTATGATACCGAGATTGAATCCCGGCCCTATGCCTGAGGTGACTGTCCTGATGGTGTCGGTACCTGTACCTGTGAAAGGTTTGCGGACCACGCGGTAGTTGGCGGCATTGACCCCTAGCGCTATACCAAAGTAGATCTGTTTGCGGCCGAGCTCATGTATGTTGAATCCTTCGCGGTCGCCGGCCTCGTCACCGTTGGGTTTGTAGAAGTTCATGATCTTCTCCCAGGGGTCGACATGGTGGGGCGGTTTGTAGCCCTTATGATCGCCGCCGAAGTAGAGGTCTACGGCAGAGACCTTGGCCTGCCGGACCAGCATGCAGCTGGCGGCTGTGATGGCAGCAGCGTCCTGAGCCATGGCAGCGCCTGAGCAGGTGGCCAGAAGTATGGTGATGAGGATTATTTTTCGCACGTGTAAAAAGCGCATATGCCAAAGGTCAGTGGCTGGTATCTGGCATGACAGAAGCCAACCCGGTTTAAAATAGCTACGAAGTCATCACCCTGCGGGAATGCGCTGACGGACTCGGGCAGGTAGGTGTAGGCGCGGACATCGCTGGAGAATATCCTGCCTACGAGAGGCAATATATAATGAAAGTAGATGCTGTACAAAGTATTCATGGGAAAATGCCTCGGCTGTGACACCTCGAGGATCGCCACGCGGCCACCGGGCCTGAGTACGCGGTGCATCTCGCGGAGGCCTTTTTCTAAATTCTCAAAATTTCTCACACCAAATCCAACGGTGATGGCATCAAATTTATTGTCCGCAAAGGGCATATTCTCCGAATCAACCCGCTGGAACTGCAATATTTCGGTGACGTTGAGCTTTGTGGCCTTCTCGCGGCCTACATTCATCATCAGGTCGGATATATCGCCGCCGATGACCCTGGCGGGCTTGAGCCGGAGCGCCTCGACAGCAAAATCGCCTGTACCGGTAGCCAGATCGAGTATGGTCTGAGGAAAAATAGCGGCAAGGTAATCCACCGCCCTGCGTCGCCACCTGCGGTCTATACCGGCAGACAGGAAGTGGTTGAGAAAGTCATAGGTCGGGGCGATATTGTCAAACATCTGCTCCACCTGCTCTTTCTTGGTGCGGTCCTGATCGTTGTAAGGAGTGACTATTTTTGCCATCGGGGCGCAAAGGTAACAAGGAAATCGGTAAATCTGTCACTAGAATATGGTTAATCTGGCAATGGATCCCCCAAACCCCCTAAAGGGGGCTTAATACAAACAGGAGCTGGCTGTTAAAGCCCCCTTTAGGGGGTTTGGGGGTAAAGGATCGAGGTTGGCTTAGTATTTGTTATCTTTGTGGTGTGAATACCGGGGCAGCCGGGTATTGACGGGAAGCCTGACAGGTAGACCGGCGTGCAGAGCGTGTGTTGTAGCTCTTAAATCCATGACACGAACAATTTTAACTGGCGAGAATACTCTTGCTATGGCTGCCTAATCATATACTGATTAGCCACCATTTGCTCCGTGCTTGAGACACCATACACAGCACGCTAGCAATCAAACCTTGGTGACGTACGGCTACAGCCTCATCTCCTGTATCCTGTATGAACGACGGATGTAAGGAGTCGGTTGGTGGGTTACTCGACCTGCCGTACTCACTAAAATCAACAAGTAACTACGCATGTAGATAGTCTATCTTTCACTTGTCCGGACGTGGGTTCGACTCCCACCTGCTCCACTTAATTATATTCGTAATTTATTGTAAATCAATATTTTGCGAATGTTATTGTTGTAAAATGTTGTTTGTAGAAATGATCATATCATATCCCCAAGCCTGAAGGAGAATCGGCTGCCTTTGCCATATTCACTTTCTACTGAGATGGTGCCTTTGTGTTTTTCGATGATCTCTTTTGAAATAGCAAGTCCCATGCCTGTGCCTCCGATAGCGGTACCTGGTATTTGAAAGAATTTTTCAAAAAGTCTGTTGAGGTATTTTTTTTCTATGCCTTTTCCAAAGTCGTGGACTGCAAATTCAATCTTGTTTTCCACCTTGGTGACTGACACAATGATCGTAGAATTATCATTCGAATATTTTATTGCATTGGTAAGAAAGTTTAAGATTACCCATGAAGCCTTATCTGCATCAGCATAAACAGATGTAAGCTCAGACGGGATTTTGACTTCAATCGAAATGTTTTTAAGCTCAGCCAGGCTTTGTGCGGACCTGACAGCCTGATCTACTATCAATGCAGGATTTACCTGAGAGATATTGAGCTGTATATTGCCACTTTCTATTTGAGCAATGTCAAGCAGCTCTCCGGTTATTTTTAATAAACGCCTGCTATCATCTCTTATATTTTCTAATAGTTTTTTTTGCTCTTCATTTAATTCACCCACTCGCTGGTTTTCCATCAGTTTCAGGCTCATCATGATCGAAGATATCGGAGTCTTTAATTCATGAGATATAGTAGCGATAAAATTTGTTTTAGCCACATCTAA
>PLSN01000516.1 GCA_003165135.1 Bacteroidota bacterium | reverse complement strand
ACGGACCGGTATGCCGAGTTTGTGGCACTCTTGCTCGAAGTCGAGCATATAGGCATAAACCCTCTCTGGAATAGTGCCGAAATAATGATCTTCGAGCTGCTGGCCCTTAGCAGGAGAGTGGCCTACCAGCGTGCGACCGGATACCATGAGGTCAGGACGAGTATAGTAGAGCGCTTCATCGATGAGGAAATACTCCTGCTCCCAGCCGAGAGTAGCTGTGACGCGGGTTGCTTCCTTATCAAACAAATGCACCACAGGCAGCGCAGCTTCCTCGAGGAAGTGTGATGATTTCAAAAGCGGTGCTTTGTAATCAAGCGTCTCACCAGTGTATGATATAAAGATAGTAGGTATGCAAAGTGTCTTGCCATCGCCGATCTCCATGATAAAGGCCGGAGAGTTAGGGTCCCATGCTGTGTAGCCACGCGCTTCGAAAGTCGCACGGATACCACCACTCGGGAAAGATGAAGCATCAGGCTCTTGCTGAACCAGCGCATCGCCGCTGAATACCTCGATAGCGCCGTCACCCTTTGGAGTGAAGAACATATCGTGTTTCTCAGCGGTCAGTCCGGTGAGCGGCTGAAACCAGTGTGTGTAGGAGTTAGCACCTTTGCCCATAGCCCAGGCTTTCATGCCTTGTGCTACAGATTCAGATACTTCGCGGCTGATCTTTTTGCCGGTCTTGATAGCTTCTTTGACAGCTTTGTATGCCTCATCAGAGAGATGATCACGCATTGCTTTGTCATTAAAAACATTAGATGCATAGTAGTCAGATACTTTGCCTCCGTTTAGTTTCGGGGCGACCACTTCGCGATTGATGACCGTTTCGATGGCTTTTTTTCTTGCACTTGGCATAAAAAGGTAGTTTTTTGGTTAGAAATAATATTGTTATTGATAAATTTTGATTGGACGCCGCAAAGGTAAACATAGAAATCGGGAAATGAAATGAATCAGGGCTGATTTATCCACTTTTTGTCTATAATCCCACTTAAAATAAGCGTTAATTTATTTGAAAAGTAGTTTTTGGGCCTTTTGGAGCAAAAAAGTGGTTTTAGGCGACTTATTGGCTATAGATATGATTTTATTTAAATCAACAAGGCAAGCCAGCATGATCAGATAAAATAGCAGGCCAAATATCTTATACCTCACCAATGCCCCGATGATAGGGACAGTGATACCAATGAGTGTATAATTGAGGACGAAGAATACAAAGCTAAAAACCGCCAGTTGGAGTTTTGTGCCTTTAGGTTTCTGAAATACAGATAAGGTCAACAATGTCAGCACCAGCACTATCAGGTTTTCGACGGCAAATAGTTTCTCAAACAGTCCATGACTCCATAGGAAAGGCTGCATGAACATATTGTAGATGCCCATTGGAACTAACTTTAACGGCGCAAGGCAGCCACCGACATATACCTGCTCATCGACCAGGCTGCCGGCTTTCATTTTGAGCCCCAGTGCGACAAACTCATTTCGCTTATTGATAAGTGATGACATGATCTCGCAGATGAAAGTATTGTGTGCATATAGAAACCATGTGACCGCCAAAGTAGCGACAAGGACTGAGACCACTCTCAGATAGCCTTTGAAATAAAAAGTGCCCATGATATAAAATGAAATAAGAAAGCTTAGAGCTATAAAGGGTTTTGCCATGTACAGGAAACGAAGGCATAGTAGGGATAAAATCAGATTGACGAAAATATTTTTCATGGCAAATAGCTTCACCGAGGTAAAAAATAGCATCCCAAGGAAGAAGATAACAAGTGTTTCTTTCAGCAGTCCTGAGGACCAGAACAGTACTGATGGAATAAGAAATACGGGAATGATCAGGATCTGCCCGGTACCCTTTTCGAAAAATAAGATCAAGGTCCTATATAGTGCCACCAAACCGATAAACGATAAAAAACAGAAGAAAAGGCTGTGTATATAGATACTACCATAAGAAAAAAAGCGAAAAACAGTATTGATACGAATGATCTGGCGATGGTTTGACTCAAGGAAACTGTCATCCTTTTTGTCATAATGATGAGTGTTTGCAAGGACTTCTTTTATCTCAGGGTCGGAACGATCGAAACCAATGCCTGTAATGATCTTCATCGAGGCCTTCGGATGTGCGCCAATAGAAGAATAGATGGTATTGCCGTCGTCAAAATATTTGTAGATATCTGCATAGCTACGATCGGTATAATAATATGTATAGACCAGTACAATGCTGATACTGAAAACCAGTTTGACTCCAAAAAGCACTGACAATCCCCTGCTGCTCAGTCCGCTATTGCGGAATAAAGGCAGACTGCTAAATGACCATAGCATCAATGTGAGATAAAATATGAAAAGGATAAGTGCTATCAAGGTGCGATGTTTGGTTAAACTTTTTAAATTGCGAATTCAACGTAATACGAGCACTAAGGTAAATTTAATTGTAATTCTTGCAACGGGGTATCACAAATACGACATTCTTCAGGCTGCTATCGACTATTTCCAATTTTCTGATAGCACTGCTGTTGGCGCGCTTTATGGGCCCGAAGGTGAAGGGTGATGCGACCATTTTCATTACGACGATCACCTTTCTGGTGTTCTTTTGCAGTTTTGTCGGTGGGCAGGCACTCGTATACCTTGTGCCTAGGTTTCGAATAGAGAACCTGATCATTCCTGCATATATATGGACCGTGCTGGTCGCGGGGATATCCTACATTCTGTTCAGGCAGTTTGATGTTTTTACCTGGAGGCGTTCTGTCAATATCTGTATCATATCCACGCTTAGTTCTATTGTCAATATTAATGCGGCAGTATTGCTGGCCAAGCAGGAGATACGTCGATATAACATGCTAAACCTTTTGCCGGTACTGATCACCATGACAGGATTGCTTGGGAGTATATTTATTTATCAGATCGACAGCATTTATGGCTATTTGTATCCGCTTTACGTGGCCTATTTCATTTCGGTGCTTGTCAGTTTCTACTTTACAGCGAGATATATCAGGATCAGTTCTTCGATAGGGGTATTTGATGACATAGACAGTGCACTCAAATACGGCGCCGGATACCAGATATTTGAGCTGCTTCAGTTGCTTAATTTTCGGCTTTATTTCTTTCTGCTTTATCACCTGCAGGGGGCGGGTGACTTAGGGCTTTTTTCTATCGGAGTGTCAATACTGGAAGTGGTTTGGATATTTGGCCGGAGTGTATTTGTGATACATTACAGCGATTTTTCAAATAGTGACAATCGGGTAATGGCTGTGCGACAGACAATGCTATACATTAAGATCGTATTTCTTACGAGTGTAGTTATCCTTGCTATGATCGCACTTTGCCCGTCATCCATTTACGGTTTAGTATTCGGCTCCTCATTTGCCGGTGTTAAATACCTGGTCAAATGGCTTTTCCCGGGGGTGATGATGTATAGTATCGCATTGGTCATTCAGAGCATATACCTGAGCCGCGCCAGTTATGGCAGGCTGATCTTTGCCCAGTTTGTCGGCCTGGTATTCTCCGTGGCACTTTGTTATGTGTGGATACCCAAATACTTCTATTCCGGCGCCAGTGCCGCGGCATCTGTCTCATATATCGCTTGTACTCTCATTATGTTGGCCTTTTTTATCCGGGATTACAAAATTCCGCTATCTAAATTCCTTATTTCCAAGGCAGACGTTGATTTTATCAACAATGTTTTAAAGTCTTACCAGAGAAGACGAAAGGATAGTTAAATTTGCCGAAGCAAGTATTGAGTAGTGAGTATTGAGTAGTGGGACCATACATGTGTATCGCCATATTATTTAGATTTTCTGCCAATAAATTGCTGCATTATCTCACTACTCAATACTAAATACTCACTACTCAAATGTCAGACGCATCTTTAGCAGCTACTACCATTGATACCGCCAAACAATTAGGCTTACTCCCCGAAGAATTTGAAAAGATAAAAAAGGTACTGGGCCGTGTACCAAACTTCACAGAGCTATCTATCTACTCGGTCATGTGGAGCGAGCACTGCTCCTACAAGAACTCCATCAAATGGCTTAAAACCCTCCCACGCAAAGGCAAGCACCTGCTCGTAGAGGCTGGCGAAGAGAATGCAGGCCTGGTCGATCTGGGCGATGGCCTCGCCTGTGCCTTCAAAATTGAATCTCATAACCACCCATCAGCATTAGAGCCATATCAGGGTGCTGCGACTGGTGTAGGTGGTATACATCGTGATATTTTCACAATGGGTGCGCGTCCTATCGCTGCTTTAAATTCATTGAGATTTGGTGATCTGGCCAATGACAGAACTAAATACTTACTGCGTGGTGTGGTGAAGGGGATCGGCGATTATGGCAATGCCTTTGGCGTGCCGACAGTAGCAGGTGAGGTATATTTCGATCCGGTATATCAGACCAATCCGCTCGTCAACGCAATGAGCGTAGGCATAGTCAAAGTCAATGAGACGGTTTCTGCGACCTCACATGGTGCAGGAAACCCTGTTTATATAGTCGGTTCGTCTACAGGCAAAGATGGTATACATGGTGCGGCTTTTGCATCAAAAGATATTACAAAGGATTCTGTCAATGATCTGCCAGCAGTGCAGGTAGGTGATCCTTTTCAGGAGAAATTGCTTCTTGAAGCATCACTGGAAGTCATCAAGACCGGCGCTGTAGTCGGTATGCAGGATATGGGTGCTGCGGGTATCACCTGCTCGACATCTGAAATGAGTGCTAAAGGGAAATCGGGCATGAAAGTATATTTGGATAAAGTGCCTACCCGTCAGCCGAATATGAAAGCTTGGGAGATACTCCTCAGCGAGTCACAGGAGCGTATGCTGATCATCGTGAAAAAGGGTATGGAGAAAGAAGTACAGCATGTATTTGATAAATGGGACCTGCACTGTACTCAGATAGGAGAGGTGACCGACTCTACAGACCTCGAATACTATATGGGCTCGGAACTGGTAGCTAAGATACCGGCAGAATCTCTCGTACTGGGCGGTGGCGCACCGGTATATGACCGGGAGGTTCGTGAGCCGTCATACTATGCAGGTTCAAAGAGCTTTGACATGAAATTTATGGAACCTGCTGAAGACCTCAAAGAAGTCGCTGAAGAACTGATCGAGTCTCTCAATATATGCTCAAAGAAATGGGTGTATGAACAATATGACTCCATGGTGGGCATCCCCAATATGAGCACTAACAGTCCAAGCGATGCGGCTATAGTTCGTATCGAAGGCTCTAATAAGGCCCTCGCTGTGACTGTGGACTGTAATGCTCGTTATGTTTATGCTGACCCTTTCGTTGGAGCACAGATAGCTGTGGCAGAGGCAGCCCGTAATATTGTTTGCTCAGGTGGGGAACCCTCTGCCGTAACTAATTGCCTCAATTTCGGCAATCCATATAATCCTGAGGTATACTGGCAATTTGTCAATGCTATAAAAGGCATGGGCAAGGCCTGTGAAGCGCTGGGTACGCCTGTGACCGGTGGCAATGTGAGTTTCTATAACCAATCTACAGATGGTGGTGCTGTATTCCCTACACCGACAATAGGTATGATCGGGTTACTGAATAATAAATACGACGCCATGTCACTCAACTTCAAAAATGAAGGCGATAAAATATATCTGATAGGAGAGAGCCGGGATGATATTTCATCCAGCCAATACCTCCAACTGAAATACGATATTCAGTCTTCTCCTGCGCCACATTTTGAAATGAAAGAAGAACTGGCTGTGCAGACTGCTGTCAAGACTTTGATCCGTGCTAACCTCATTAATTCCGCTCACGATGTATCTGATGGTGGCCTTTTTGTGACATTGATCGAGTCTGCCATGTCCGGCGGCAAAGGCTTTAACATAGAATCTGACCCTAATGTGCGCAAAGACGCATTCCTTTTTGGTGAATCACAATCCCGTATAGTAGTGACCGTACCTGCTGCCCGTGAGGATAACTTTATCAAAACGATGATGAAAGCGGATGCTGAATTCTCAATGCTGGGTGAGGTAAAAGGCCTGCAAATATTGATAGATGGTGAGAAGTGGGGCTCGGTGAACCACTGGCGTACATTGTATGACAATGCACTGGAGGCAATATTAACAACTACTGCAGAAGTCTAGATCTTATATTTTGTTATTCGGATTGTCTTGGTAAATTTGCAAGCATAAATTTATTGACATGAAACATAATTGGAAAATAGTATTTGTTATAGCTGGCTTAATCTTTTTTTTGGGTAGCTGTACTAAACCAGCATCTAATAACACCTCGGCAAATTCTAATGTGTCCCAGCATAATCAGGATGTTTCCAACACTACGACGGAATCAAATAATGTTAACACCGATATTAATTCAGCTTTGGTCAATAATTCTGTCTTCGGAAAGAATTTTTCTGTACAGTCTTCGCCTACTATTTGTGGTGCGACTATCGATACGACCGGGGAAACCGCAGCTCAGCCATATATAACTATCAATTACAATGGAAGCACTAGCTGCTCTCCTACAGAAGTCAGGACAGGCCAAATCAAAGTGCAACTTATCTCAGGCACTCACTGGTCGGATGCTGGCTCAGTCCTTGAGGTGACTTTTATAAATTATAAGGTCGTATATCCTACTCTCTATAATCACTCACTTACATTCAACGGTATAAAATACCTCACAGATGTGAGCGGTATAGATTATCTGTCATACTATTTATCCGGGTCAGCCACTATTCAAACGAGAGAGAGGAGTTATAATATGATAGTTACTTTTGATAATGGACAAGCTTCAAGTTGGAATTCAGCAAGGCTGACCACATGGGCTGCTACTAATTACACTCAGTTTTCTGGTACTGTCAATGGAGATACTACTATAGGTGGCAAAACGATTGATTCATGGGGCAAGACACGCTTCAATACTAATTTCACTACTCAAATGATCCAACCATGGGTATCAAACACTACCTGCGGATGGTGGTGCCCCACGTCAGGAAATTATTCCAGCGTTACAGATAGTTTCACAGTGACAGCCCTGCTGGGAGTCAATAACGCGGGTACACAGGTCACATCCGGTTGCGCTTGGGGCCTCAAATTAAACTGGACACTTCTGCCCGGCAATTATAGCGGACAGGCTTTAGTGCAGTATTGGTAAGCCATCATATCCATGGTTTATTTACTTTGGAAAAGAATTTTGTCGAATCTGTGTACGACATGGAGTTCTTTGCTGTGCAGATAGCTAAGTAGTTCTTCTTCAGATCTGTCATTGGTCAGCATTACAAAATCACCCCCCCAGGCACCCAGTGACTTGACCGCACCCCAGTAGTCGGGCAGTAACTTGTCTTTGGCCTTAGGGAGTTTTAGTTCTTCTGCTATGATGTCTTCATGTTCTCTGATGATCTGCTCCATTTTAGTAAGCGACTGACAGAGCAGCATACTTTCGGTTAACTTGTTCAGCCAGCCGATGCAGTCCTTGATGCGAACGGCATTGTCGCGATAGTGTTTGATGCCCTTGGTGGAAAGTTGCTTCTGACCGGTATGGACAAAGTAAAGACTGTCGTGAAAAGGAGGCATAAAGGAAACCTGCTGCCAATGTGGCTTCTCATCTTTCAGATGATAAAGAATCGGGCTGTCACTGCCTGCACATGCCAGATCATAACCTGAACCACCCATGGTAGCAGTAAGCAGTTTAAACTCATCTACACATGCCCACTGTGAAATACAGTACAGCAAAGTAGAACTGGAACCAAGTCCCCAGCTATTCGGAAACTCAAGATAGGTCTCGACCGCAGTATCCTCATCTGAGGCTAGAAAGTCAGGATTCAATGTTCTCGCCTGTTTGAGTATCTCAGAGAGAGTGTCTGCTTCAGCTCCGCTTTCATTTATGCACGTAAAATCACTCTTGTCAAAAGCCAGATTCAGCCATGGTTGCTTGAGATTATTCAGTGCCACCCAGTAGAGTGTATTGCTATTGCCGGA
>PLSN01000002.1 GCA_003165135.1 Bacteroidota bacterium | reverse complement strand
AATAGTAAACTCGCGATCACAGCTACCACTATAAAGGTCTTGAAAAAGGTAAATTTTGATCCTGGCATGCGCAATGGGTTTTTCAGGCTGTAAACGTAAGAAGTTTAAAAGGATTGTGGAAATGGGAATCAATATTATGCCTCAGATACCGTGCTATGGACCGAAAATGACGGGAAAATAACATGCTGGTCCTACCCTTCATTATCCCCTGTGGTCGGTATTGTCACCGATCCACCAAAATAGATAGAAATCCCGTAATTGTATATCTTTTAAACTACGAGAAGACCTCAAAAAGAGGCGTGAATTTTCCGCGCACTATGAGTGGATCGGTCACAAGACCGACCACAGGTGTAAATATTTTTAGCTTTTATTGCAAAATAAATTATTTATTGCTAAATTTGCATTATTAAGTAAATAAAATACATCTTATGAATAACTTCGTAATGCCCAAAGCGCCATCCATATTAAATCGGGAGAAAGACTGGAAGCCCACGCCGAACCCCAAACTCAAAAAAGGGCAGGTAAATGCACCTAATAAGCGTGGACCTAAAACATACCCCCAGCGTATACCTGCCAGCCCTGCTGTCCGGGTGTATAGCTCCGGCTGTAAATTTTAATTCGTCTGTGAGATGTTGAAGGTCAATCTGGTAGTGTCATATGGAGGGCCGCTATTTTGGACCAAGATATTCGTGGCAGATGCTGATATTTTGCCTGTGGGGGATAGAGTTACAGCAACAGCCCCACTGGTTATAGATTGGTACATTGACGGATTCGTAAGGCCGCCAATATTCACATAAAGGTAAGCCTGATTTGAGTCAAGACTGTTACTATATGTTGTGTCAGATACCAGATTATATGAGGTATTACCTACCGGGGGCAGCCCAAAAGTGATGACAAGCTGGCTGTAGGTGCTGATTGTGTTAGAATTTACTGGAGTCAGTCCTGCTAAAATATCATACGCTCCGGGTACGCTCGTCGGGGCAGTACAGCTATCAGCATAATAAGTAGTACCCTTTATGGTCCATGAGCCACCATTAGAGGGACTTGTGTCAGTATGTTTGCGGCAGGAAGAAAATGCTGTTAATGCTACGACCAGCATTATAAAAAATGTCTGTTTCATTTTATTGTTTTTAATGGTTAAATATGGATTTAAATAATAACTAATTTTCGTGCAAAGGCTTTGCCGTTTACATAAACAGTAAGAAGATATGTACCATCAGCCAAACCATCACGCTCAAACAAATAATCATATTTGCCAGCTTGCAAGTTTGATTCAATCAACACTATGGCTACTTTTCTGCCGTATGCGTCATCTATCTCCATAGAGACACGTGCACCAGTAGGCAGGCCAAGAGATATTCTGCACTCTGAAGACAATGGGTTGGGATACACATTCAGCGTAAAACTCACATCCTGAAGACTGCTGTCAGTATATGTGGTATTGGTAAGCGCGCCACTAAGATATAGCTGTGACAGAGAATCCTCCAAACGTTGCATTGCAGGTGTTACAATTGTGTCATTGGGATCATCATCACCAAGGGATTTATACTCTGTGGTCGTACCGGGGATCACATCTGAGCCACATATCGGACGACCAGTATTGTATGTAACGACTGAGCCGAACTTGGCCCAAAATTGAAGGTTATTGTTATGAGCACCTACATGGGGTGCCGTAAAATCCACATATGTGCCCGGTTCTGCCATCCCACCCTGAAACGACATGCTCGTCTCTGCACCCACCTTAAGATGGTTTGCCGATGTGCCTACACTCGCTCCTAGCCCAGCAATAGGGTAGTCAGCGGTGACCACACGATCTTCCAGATCAGTGTATGTGCCTGTTGTAGCATTAGCAACATCCCAGTATGTTGCAGGGAATTCCAGGCAATATAAATTATATAAAAGCATATAGTCCAGACCATTAAATTGATCACCAGTAAACTGGTTCGGTATATTGTCCTGGGGTCGTTGGTTGCTCCCCGGTCCTGTATTAAACAAGCCTGGAATCTTTCCCGAACCCCAGGTGTAATCCATTAACGGCATTTCGCATGGCCAGCAATTAGGGTAGTATAAATCCGAATAATGAGGGCCTGTCGGATTTGTAATAGGATCATATACCATTGGATTAGTTAAAAGAGATTGCCAATGCGATTGTGGTTGTATTGGTGCATAGCTATTTAAAAATGCGGATGCTAGGTCCAAATAAGGAAATTGCATAAAATTGCCTTCATTAGCAATGGCATTTTCCCATTTTCTTACTGCTCGTCTAGGAAAAAAAATAGATTCATAAAAAAAAGCATTAATAAAATCGCCTGCATTGGGTGGCTGGATAGGGCCAACCAAAACGGCTAAATAAGCCTCGTACTCAGTGGCTACGTGTTGTAAAAGATCAGATGTTCCATTGTTAGTGAATAATTGATCTTCCACAGTTTGCCATGGGAGTGTGCCTAATCCAACACCACCACTGATATAAGGAGTAAAAGAAGCGACAGGGGGGTGCTCTTCTCCATATGCATTACCTGCAACTGTGAGTGCCCATGCTTCTATCAAACAATCAGCTCCTGTGCAAACCAGACTCCCTCCGGGGTTTAGTATAAACCATTCATTGATTCCCGGTAGAGGAGAAGTGACACCGCCAATATAGTCCACTAGCCTAGATATAGCCTTACGTGCTTCATATCCCACATCATATCCTGATTGTACCAGCGCACCTGATGGCACACACTTGGAGACGAATGACAAGCCCCAAAGCATACGGATCGCCTGATCTTTGCTCATCATTCCCGGGCCCCATACATTGGGAGGAGATGCAGTTGCACGATCATTGGAACACGCAAAATCGTTGCATGCATAAAAACTAACAACATTTTTGTAGCAATCACTATTAGTATAAGTTTGCCCATTGACATTCACCGTCAATGAACCAAAACAATTATAGGGGTTGCTTGGTGAACTGTTTGGGCCATAAGGCGGGTTATCGGTGGGTGATGTGTATTGCGTTTGCGCAAAATTTTGATTGACATCGTCCCTGTAGAAAAGGCCATCATTAGTAGTATATGGCCAGGGTGGGGTCATGCCGTATTTATCCCAGGCGGCTTGCTCCAGCCTGTTATACGCTTCCATTGCATACATCAATTGAGATTCTGTCTCAGCAGAGGTTCTACCATTTGTTCGTAGCAGTTTCCACTCAGTAGCCAGCACCGCGAGGTATTTTCCCAAGTCAGTGCCTTGACCATCTGTCCAATCAACTATTCCAGGTATTGGGCCAGTTGCATTATATATTCCTTCATTTATACAATCACCTGTCCAACTACCTTGTCGAGATGGATTGAATTGGCCGTTCTGATTAGTAAAGGCATTATTGGCCCAAATATTGGCTTCTCTTATTCGGGCCGGTGATGAGAGGCCGGACCCAACCGCCCCTTGTCCCCTGACCAGGAAGCCGGGTTCTCCCATTACTGTGATAGAATCGGGTGTGACATAATCTCCCACCAGCCGATAGCGGTATTTCCAATAAACCTGGGCAGCTTTCACATAGTCAAATGATTGTGAATTGGCAAATAATGTGGTGAGTATAAAAAATAAAAATATATTGTATTTTTTCATAATTTTTTTTTAATAATTAAGGACAGATAAACACTAGATAGAAAAACCTACTATTGGTCATATCCACAGACATAACTACCCCAATTTAAAGTCTCACCACTGGTGATAGCATTATATAGCGGACTACCCGGGCAAGAATGAAGAATATAGACACTATCCCATTTTTCTACTGTATCCACTTTCACTAAAACCGTATCATAACGGTGTAGAACAGTATCGTAAGACACCGTAGTACTACTATCATATTTGGGGAATGTAAATGGGCCTTGTTGAGTACAAGTGATACAGCTTTTTTTACAATTGCATAGACATAATGCAAGTAAAAACCCTAATAGCAAACTGACAGATACTTTATGTACCTTAGTATTCAAATGATTATTTTTTTTCATTTCAGTAATTGTTTAGTTGACAATCTATAACGGTGTCGATTTTAAAAGTTGGTGGAAAGACCAGATTCCCATAATGATAATGGCTGNNCACCCGTCGTATCATACCTGATCTGTCCATAATTATAGAATGTATCTATCAGATAGGCGCTGAGCACAGTCGCATAGCAAGTATAGCAGGGCTTCTTGCAGCCGCCTGCTATGAGCAGCAGGATGGAGATACAGAGATATAGGAATGTCTTTTTCATAAATTGAATTTATACTAATCTACTTATTTTTTTGCAGTTTTTAGTTTCTCCAGTTCACTTTTTAGCTGTATCACGTAGAGGGTCAGTTCTTCTATTTTCTGGAGCAGTCTGCCATCCATTTTAGCTACATCTATGCCATTTTTGGCTACATCGTCGGCAGATGGTATATCAGGGAGGTGGCGATTCTTTCTGACATACTGTTCTACATCAGCCAACGGCCTGAGCGCATAGCTGCTGTCAAATACCATATCAAACCAGTCAGGGCTAGTACTTGGCGCCACTTTGAATGACTCGGCCAATACGCCCCCCTGTACATATAGCATATATCCATTAGTAGTGGGATAGATATTAGGTGTGGCTACATTTCCTATCTGTACATAACCCGATACAGTTGCATTACCAGCTACAGTCGCACTCGCCCCTACACTCAGGGACTGCCCGACATTGACATTGCCTGTCGTATTGACACCTGTGGAGTAGAGGATATTGGAAATATGTGCATCTCCATTGACATCGAGCGGGTATGCGGGTGAGGTTACACCTATGCCGACATTACCCGATACGAGCACAGTACTTGCGAATGTAGCCACCCCGCGTGTATACAGAGTACCATTTAATAAAGAATTGCCACTTATTAGGGCATCTTGTGCCACATTAAGATTGTTTTCGAAGGTTGCATTGCCCACTACTTCGAGCGGTGTACTAGGCGTAGAAGTCCCTATACCCACATAGCCGGATGAGTTGACCACCATATCTGTGATCAGAGTGCCACTATTGTTGCGATTTACTAGTAGGCTATAGCTGGCATAGGGTGCAGTAAGGGGCCCGGAAGCTACTCTGTTATTATCCACCTCGAGTACCGAGTTAGGCGAGGTTTCTGAGACCCCGTCCGGAGAGGCACCCTGACCTGATACTGTGAGCGTAGAAGCGGGTGTGGCTGTACCTACCCCTACGAAATAGTAAACTCGCGATCACAGCTA
>PLSN01000514.1 GCA_003165135.1 Bacteroidota bacterium | reverse complement strand
TGCCGGTTGTATTATTATTTGTACCCGCTGTGCCATTAAACCAGGTAGGGCCGCCGGCGCCGCCATTGGTGCCCGCAGTAGTCCCGGCCGTGCCGCCAGTACCTATACTATAGTAGTATATGCCAGAACCTACTGTTACTACTGCCTCCGCAAAGCCGCCACCCGCACCTCCTCCCGAAGCACCGTCATTGGAAACCCCGCCGCCGCCGCCGCCGCCGCCCCATGCTGTAATAGTGACAGTATAACATGAGCCGGCAGCAAAAGTGACAGAACCCGAGCCGGTAGATGCAGACCAGGTGCCTGCACCACTAATAGTGGCAGGTATTTGTCCAAAGCAAGTTCCGAAAAACAGCAGGGAAACAATGATTAAAGTTGCCGCTTGTTTTAAATATAGTTTTGGAGTAAGCATTGAATGAATAAGGTTTTTTTGTAGGGTGCCTAATTTTTTCATCTTAATGTTGGATATCGCCTATTTTCGGGTTTGCTAAGGTATGATTTTCAAGACTATATTTTATAATTTGAGGTTGTTTCTATGTTATTAATTTGCAAAAAAGCCTTGCAAGTGCTTTATAAATCTTATATAATAAATTGGAAAGTATTTGTATTTGAAAATGAATACTTTCTGCCACTTGGCAAGAAGATTATAGCTGGAAAATCGGTTTTGAAACCGTCCGGAATAAAAAACCCAACTTTTTTAAAAGCTGGGTTAATAGTTTAAACTATTGATAGTTATTAATTTGTGGTCTCAGCAAGAATCGAACTTGCATCTAAAGTTTAGGAAACTTCTATTCTATCCGTTGAACTATGAGACCCTCGTAAACTGTGGACTGCGAAAATAAAAAATCCCGGATACTTTTTCAGCAGGCCGGGATCTTTCGATTTTATTATTTCTACTCTACCACGAAACTTCGGGTAATGGTGCCCTTGTTTTCACGTAGATTGATCCTGGCGAGATATATACCACTGGTGAGAGCCGATATATCTATTTGCGATATATCACCTGTGACGGGCAGTGTATGGACCAGCCTGCCCAGCCTGTCTATCACCTCGACCGACTCCATATCAGCGTCGGTCTTTATGTACATCAATGTGGATGCCGGATTAGGATAGAGGTTCACGTGCACAGAACTGATATCTCTGATACTCGTAAAAGTAGGGCAGTCCAACTGATATAGAAACAGTGCGGACATCGAGTCTACTTGCGGTTGTACTATATGATAGATCCCGGTTACGGCTGCTGTACTGTCAGCCCATGGTTCATAATCCAAACTATCAAACATTAGAAGCTGATTGGGTATGCCGAGTGATGTCAGCACAGGCTGCATGGAGCCGCCGCCACAGGCTTGATAATCTGTATAGAAGTCAAAAAGATATCCGCAGGTAAAAGGTATATTGTGATCAGAGTCGCCCTGTGCTGTGAATATCGGCTCAAAGTCGAGTGGAGTCAACATATCGAGGCTTAGCATACCGCCGCCGTAGTTCAGGACTGCTTTGACCGTAGATGTATAGCCGGGATTGCCGCTGCTGCCTTCGATACCACCCTGTGCATTGAATATAGAATCAAGCAAAGGTGACACACCTGCATTGCTTTTGAGATAGGCTACATGGTCAGCTACGAGCGCTCCGCTGGATTCGCCACCTATCACTATCCATGTGGAGTCGATACCGAGAGCGGCAGCGTTCTTCTTCAGATACCTGACTGCAGCTTTGCCCTCGGCAATGGTACGGGCTATGATAGGATAGGCAGTCTCAGAGTCAAGAAGTACACCATTGAGAAGGTCGACATTTGTGATCAAAGGATAATTGATAGAAGCAGTGACATAGCCTCTCTGCGCAAACAACTGGCATATCTGATAGACAAAAGGATCTGTACTGGAGCCGCCGTAGAAATTGCCGCCGTGGATCATCAATACCGCTCTTCTATTGGTCACGCCGTCAGCATGAGGCACATAAATATTCATGGTCATGCTGTCGTTTGAATAGATAACAGTTGTACTGTCATAGGCAGAAACCTGAAATGTATCGACACCCGAAATGCTGTCATATGGATTGAATATCCCGCTGAAATAGCGCTGCCCGTCACAGTTTTGTGCAGATGCACTATTCATAAAACCCAAGCCTGTCAGGAGAATGATAAGAGAGAAAAAGAGTTGTTTCAAAATATCGCGGGTTGAGTTAAATAATTAATACAAAAAGCGAAACTAGCGTTTACTATTTTATAATACTTCCATTTTCTGTTAAATCTTTCGGGGATACGAAGTGCAAACGGCCAACAGTATCCTCGGCCAGCAGTATCATTCCTTTGGACTCGATACCGCGAAGCTTGCGTGGTGCAAGGTTTGCCACGACCGATACCTGTATGCCGATTAGGTCTTCAGGCTTGAAATGCTCTGCTATACCGGATACGATCGTCCGTACCTCAAATCCGAGATCGACAGTGAGTTTGAGGAGTTTGTCGGCTTTTTCGACCTTCTCAGCACTCAGTATAGTACCTGCACGTAGGTCAATCCTCGCGAAATCATCAAATACGATCTCAGGCGACAGCGGCTTTAGTGCACTGCCGGGTGCGGTATCAGATGAGGGTTCTTTATTTTCCATGGTTTTTGTATTTAAGCCCCCTTTGGGGGTTTGGGGGCTTTGGCTATGTAGTTTTTCGACTTGCTTTTCTATTTGTTCCTCTTCTATTTTCTGGTAAAGCAGTGCTGCCTGACCGAGTTTATGACCGGGCTTAAGGAGGTCTTGCCTGCCTGCATCTTCCCAGGACAGAGATGCCGGGTCGAGGTTCAGCATGTCAAATATCTTCTTTGACGTAAATGGCAAAAACGGCTCACAGAGAATAGCAAGGTTGGCAATGATCTGAAGACAGTCATATAAAGTGGCGCCGGTATATTCTCTGTTGTCTTTTATTGTTTTCCAGGGCTCTTTTTCAGAAAGCAACTGATTGCCATGACGGGCTAGATTGATCAGTTCACTAAGGCCCTCACGGAAGCGGAAATTTTCCAGTGCATCAGTGATCTTATTTTTCTGATCGGTGGTGAAAGTCTTTAGTTCGCCGCATTCTCTGGCTTCAGGTACTTGATTGTCAAAATATTTATCAGTCAATACCAAAACCCTATTGACCAGATTGCCAAAGATACCCACCAGCTCACTGTTGACACGGGTCTGATAGTCCTTCCAGGTAAATTCGGAATCCTTGGTCTCCGGTGCGATAGATGTCAGCACATAACGGAGTTCATCCTGTTTGTCTTTAAATTCTTCCAGATATTCATGCAGCCATACAGCCCAGTTGCGCGAGGTAGAAAGTTTTTGGCCTTCGAGGTTCAGGAATTCATTCGCAGGAACATTATCTGCCAAAATAAACTCACCATGGTCCATGAGCATAGCGGGAAATATGATGCAGTGAAAGACGATATTGTCCTTGCCGATAAAATGAATGAGACGTGTGTCTTTATCTTTCCAATAAGTTTCCCATGTGTGAGGCAGGAGATCTTTGGTAGCAGATATATAGCCGATCGGGGCATCAAACCAGACATAGAGGACCTTGCCCTCTGCGCCAGGCACCGGTACAGGTACACCCCAGTCGAGATCGCGCGTCATGGAGCGTGGCTGAAGGCCGTCGCCGCTTTCGAGCCAGCTTTTGCATTGGCCGTAGACATTTATTTTCCAATCCTTATGCTGCTCGAGATAGCCAGCTATTTGAGGTTGCAGTTTGTCAAGCGGCAGAAACCAGTTTTTGGTTTTCTTCAATACTGGTTTAGAGCCCGAGAGCATAGAGTGTGGATGGATCAGATCGGTAGGTGATAATGATGAACCGCAATTCTCGCACTGGTCGCCATAGGCATTTTCATTGCCACAGACGGGACAGGTGCCCTGTATATACCGGTCAGCTAGAAATTGCTTGACCTCTTCGTCATAGTATTGTTCGGTCTCCTGTTCTATGAACTTGCCCTCGTCGTATAGTTTTTTGAAAAAGCCTTGTGCGGTTTCTTTATGCGTCTGGCTCGATGTACGTGAGTATATGCTGAATGAAATACCAAACTCAGCAAAGGCATCGCCCATGATTCTGTGGTATTTGTCTACCACCTGCTGTGGTGTCACACCCTCGCGGCGGGCCGTGATAGTGATAGGTACACCATGCTCATCGCTACCACAGATAAAGACCACATCCCTGCGGCGTGCACGAAGATAGCGCACATAGATATCAGCCGGCAGGTAGCATCCCGCCAGATGGCCGATGTGCACAGGCCCGTTAGCATAGGGCAGTGCAGCCGTGATCGTATATCTCTTCCATTCGCTCATTGTGCGTGCAAATTATTATTTTCAAATCAGGAAGCAAGAGAAAAAGCAAAGATATTGCCTCGTTTAGTTTATAAAAAGTGCAAATGCACTGATTTTCATATATGTCATTTTACGATCTCAGTAAGGAAAAACGAAGTGAACTGGTCGATGCCATTCATAAGGCGATACTGTCTGATATTTCAAAAGGCAAGAACTTAGCAATTTTGAAATATGCCTCTGATGAAGACACCTACATCCGCAAAACTGCCTATCTAGCTATCGGAAAGATACACAAAGCAAATGAGGACCTGCGAAATAAGATATTGACTGAGCTGGACAGGCTTATAGAAAATGGCAATGAGAAAATCCGCCAGACAGCTGTGAATGCTGCCGGGGAAATCGGTATGTATGACTTTGGTGTGATAGAGCACATCATGGAAACTGGTTTATTTGATGAGCACCCCTCAGTGAGAAATGCAGTGAAAGGGTCCATCAAAAAGATGGGAGAGAAAAACCCAAAGCCTGTATTGAAGTTTGCAAAGCAATATCTGCACCATGAGGATAAAGAGATACGCCGGGAGATATGCCATGGTATAGAGCTACGTGGGCGCAAATACCCACAGGATATCCTACCCCTGCTGTGCGAACTGCAATGGGACAAGACCCGCAGGGTAAGAAGTACACTGGTACATGTACTCGGTCAGATAGCCTATAAGAAAGGCTGTCTGGAGATCGTGATCGCTGACCTGAAAAAATGGGAGAACAAATAGCTGGTCGCTGATGCTATAACGGAGATCATAGATGTGCATGACCGGTATAGTGATTTTGCGGTGAAGACTCATGATGAAGCCAGAGAGTATATCAGCAGAAATCTTTAAGCATGAATTAATGATAATTTGATTTAAATCAGTATTTCCCGATTCGTAATATTATTTACATTTGGCATGTTCAGTTATTTCCCTAATCATAAATTTGTAGTGCGCGTTTTATGACCTTCAGGTTTCGATTGCCTTTTTATTGTTTGATCCTGATCTGCAATAGTGTGAGCGCGCAGTATCCGACGTCGCACCACTATAGCCCTGAGGCTGATATCGGCCATCCACCCTGTTCAGATACTTTGCATGTATTATCGTACAAGCGCGGATATGAGATAGGCATTATCCTTCCTTCGTGGCAGACCATAGTCAGTCCGGATTATGTAGCAGTGGCAGAGGGCACAGTACGCTTCAATCCCGGCGATGGCAGTGACTGCTCACATGTGAGCCATGAAGACCTTCCGTTTTATCATTACACACATGATATGTGTATCGATATAGTGCCAGATGCCACTGCTGATGGGCGCTATACCAATCTGCTGCCTTATCTCATCAACGTTCATCCCGATGGGACCAAGGACACCACTCTTCAGTCCAGTCTGGGTATAGAGTGGGAGTGCGGATTGGGTGGCGGTAATAAAATGAACCCATGTGCTAAGCTCAATAACGAAGGTAAAAGCTGTGGTGGCTGCACCGCAGGTCATGAGCGTGGTGACATGATCTGGGAGTGGCCTACTACAGGAGATTGGATGCACGTAGAGGGACTATATGTATGGGACAGAGGCCATCCGCCGGCGAATGCCGAGATACATCCTGCACGGCTCATGGCTATGAGGCGGAACCTGCCGGCCAAGATAAAAGCACTCGACGGGTCTGATAAATATGCAACACGAATGGACATCTATGCCAATGGGGACGGCGGAGCGATGAATAATGAACGCACAGATGCAAAACCATATGTAAAGCATGTACAGATGAGCAGCAAGGACTATAAGTTCTCGTATAAAGTGAATCTGTCTAAGCCATCACCTAATGCTGAGCTGAAGATCATGGTCGAAAAGCACAAAGGAGATACCTATCCGATCGATGAAACTGTGACTCTCGGCGCGGATGGCACAGTGACTGTCACGATACCATGGGAAACCTTTAAGATAGCTGATAATGCAGTGTATGGACGTACGATATATGCATACTGGAATGAAGGCAGTGGTACCTCAGACACGATAGATGAATATAAAGTAGACCTGAATAAACTCTACTTCAAAAAGATGAGTGAACTGGGTGACAGAGCAGAGATGAGGCTCTTTGCCAATGTGGGCAATAACTGGATATTCCTCAATGATTTTTTTGGTAAAGGCGGAAAGATACTCTCACGTGGACTTGGTGAGACTTTTAAAAGACATTGGTCCCTGTCGAATGAGTTTACAGTATATGTGCCGAGAGGCAGGGGCTTCAGGGTGTTTATGTCCGGCTGGGAGGCAGACGGGGTGGACTTTCTGATGGGTGACCTGATGGACCCGGCCTCACCTTGTAACAATAAGACCAAACGGTTTTTTAAAAATAGTTTTTTTAGTATCAGAAATATGCTGCTGCGCGGATGTGAGGATGATGAGATGGGAGAGATGAGCGGTATGTATCATTATCCTACAGGTATCACGCCGGCCACTTTTACATTGGCACCGACAGGTGGGATGAGCAGTGATCCATGCCCCTTCAGCAAATACTCACTTAAGGACAGGTACTTCTTTACTTATACATTGTCGCTGGTCAATCACTAAGCGGCGACCATTCTATTGAACTGTCTATGCTGGCGTAGATACTGGTCACCTTTGCCTTCGAACTCTATATATCCCCGGCAAATTTCTGCTATGTTTCGTGCAGAGATACCTTTATTTTGTACCGGCATGAGATTGTACAATTCCTCCAGGTCGAAATAAGAATGTACTTTTTTGCCCAAACCTATTCCGACATATACCAGAGTAGAATATTGAGTGATCAGTTCTTCGCAGTTAGCGACCATGTGTTCTGCTTTTCCGTCTGTGTATATAATTGCATCAGGGCCTGCTACCTGTTTTATTTCTGCTACAGCACGATCTATTACTTCATTAGGATGCAGTTTGAAAATTACTTTTCGGCCGGCTGCTATCTGCATGCACCGATGCAGGAAACCGATACGGTCATCCTTACCAAAGCACTCACGTATGTCTGAGGTGGCTACCAGAACATAGTCTTTTTCCGGAAAATTATTGTTCAGGTATTGGGTCATATCATCAAAGTTAGGGATGCCGGTGACTGTGATCTTGTTTCTGTTTGTCCCCATTTCATCGTAGAAATTTTTATAACCCTCTGATGCGGTACAATAGATGTCACAAAGATCCGAGCTACCATTGAGCGATGTGCCCATAGCAAAATAGCGTGGAATAAAACCGGTGGCCCTGACGAATTTTGACCAGGGAGTTACTTTATCTACCATGCCTTCCTGCACCCAGACGGTTTTGCCTTTGCGAAGCTTTTTAGGCACTATTAGGTCAGTGCAGAAAACTGTCATATCATACTTATTTTTTTCTGCCATGTAGTCGATCTGGAGATTATTTTCCTTGAGGTACCTATCTGCTTTCTGTTTGAATGTGCCACCTAATATCGTCACATCTATCCAGCCTTTGCGCAGCGCCCATTTTTCATACCAGGTATCGGGCATGAACTGACTGAACCAGCAGTCATACTCGTCTTTGAGGTACTCAGATATCTGGTGCATCTGATTTGTCTGATTGGGTGAACCAACGATGAATAGTATTTTCTTCCTTTCCATGTTTGTTAGTTGCAGGGTTAATATATTACATATGACTTTTCTGTCTTTATTTTATTGTATGGCCCGCACATGATTTTTCTCAACATATCTGTGCATAACCAGGTCAAAACACAGGCTTGATGAGTGCTATAGCGATACTTTTCTCCACACTATCAGGCACATAAAACCGGCATTGGTCAAATTTCGGATAGCTGAACCGTGGCCTGAAATTGTTTGACAAGCCATATGGTTCCAGGGGTATGCCAAACAGGCCGGTGTTCATTTTGTTATTGTCATCCTCATCGTGATAAAGCGCGACGGCATACCAGCCCGGT
>PLSN01000146.1 GCA_003165135.1 Bacteroidota bacterium | reverse complement strand
CACCCCTCTCGTCAGCCTGGATGGAGCACTACTCAATTATGCAAATATTTTAGGCTATGATCAGAGCACCGGAAAATTCGGCAGCAACATAAAGACACCCATACAGCAGTCTGGCTCTCTAAATACAAGAGGCTTCAGCAGTAAGGTCAGTCTGGGCTTTGGGGCTAATGTATCGGATAAGCTTTTTTTCGGCCTTAGCGTCTCTGTACCGATATTAAACTATACAGTCAATACCCAAATGACGGAAACGAACAATAATCCAACAGACTCTAACCAGTTTCAGAATTATACACTCAACTCGAGTATCACTGAGTCGGGGTTTGGTTTCACCGGCACTCTCGGCCTGATATACCAACCGACCTCATGGATGAGGCTTGGCCTTTCATACGGACTTCCTACATGGTTCTTCATGAATGAAAATTCCAACTCAGCTTTGACATATAGTTTTGACAGCTCAGCGGGCAATTATATACCTACACAATACAATACACCTTTCACCTACAGGTTGCGCCTGCCTATGAAGGGTACCTTGGGAGCCAGTTTTTATTTTGCGGAAAACAGCTTCTTCTCTGCAGATTACTCCATCCAGAATGTTGGTGCCACGCATTACAGTGTACCGAATGACTCATTTCAGCTGGCACCGTTTTATAACACCTATATGAAAAACACCTATACATATACCCATACAGTGAAAGCTGGAATACAGGGGGCTTATAAAAAACTTAGGTTAAGGGCTGGATATTCTTATATCTCCACACCATTCAAAAGCGGACAAAACTATACCGTCCAGTACGGCTCCTATAATGAATCAGTACAAACAGCTACCGCAGGTATCGGCCTTGTGTTCAAGCGATTCTACATAGACATGTCTTATATATTCACATATACTAAGGACGGCCTTAGTCCCAATTATCAGGATTTCCAGGTGCCGCTCGACGAGATACACAGCACTTATATGACACATAGCATACTGCTCACGGTCGGCGTCAGGATACCTGCCAAAGGCGATAAAAACGCAACATCCACTCCTACCAAAAAGCAGCGCTCCGGCGACCAGCTGCCGAGGTATATCGACCCGGGAGATAAATACTAGAAAGAAGGGCGCATTTACTGATTTACCGATTTACGGAATTACAGATTACCATTAATGGCAGCAGGAAGAAAGAATAAGCGCAAGAAAATAGCAGAGATCAATACTATGTCAAATGTCTACCAATGCCCGGACTTTGGTGAGACGCATCTCTATAGCTCAGCAGGCGAAAAGCTGGACCTGAAAGGCAAATGGAAAAAGGATATCTTTAAAAACGATAATCCTATCACGCTAGAGCTGGCCTGTGGCAAAGGTGACTATACTATAGCCCTCGCATCAAAATATCCTGAACGCAATTTCGTAGGAGTAGATATCAAGGGCCCGCGTATTCACACAGGAGCAAAGGCTGCACTGGAGTCAGGTCTCACCAATGTGGCATTCGCGCGATTTAAGATCGAGAGCATCCTTAATTTCTTTGCGCCGCAGGAAGTGAGTGAGATCTGGATCACATTTCCCGATCCGTTCCCAAGGGACCGCTCAGAGAAACACAGACTGACCTATCATACTTTTTTGGAAAAATACAAAGCAGTGCTCAAACCCGGAGGTGTGATCAACTTTAAGACCGACGACCTGCCTTTGTTTCACTTTACTCGTGATAGTATCAATGCATTCGGCTGTGAGACTCTATACTACCGGGAGAATATCTACGCCACGCCGCTAGAGATGGAAGAACTGTCAATCAAGACATACTACGAGAAGCAGCATATCGCCGACGGACGGACCATCAACTATCTGAGGTTTAAACTGTGACCGGCTCCACCGATTCTACCAGTACTGTTGGTTGGAAAATGATCTTAGACTTAACCGAGTTTGAGATCAGGCAGTTTACTTCTGATTTTTGTAACACACGCTCGGCGCGTTCTTTGTCCTCCGGCCTTGTGATGGTCACTACAGGCATCAGCGTCACCTCGCTCATTATGTATTTGCCGTCGATCATTTCCAGTTTGCCGAGTGCCTTAGAGTCAAAGGATTTGAATTCGAGTTTCGAGTTTTCGGCAATAGCAAGGAATGTCGTCATCAGGCAGCTATTGACAGCTGCTGTGAAGAGATGCTCCGGCGACCATATACGCTCTATCCCTTTAGGAAATTGAGGTGGTGTAGCTACTTCTACTGCATCATTGAGTTCGCTTGAGGTCATGATCCCTCTTCTGTCCTTGTCCCATTTCACGGAGACCTCATATGAATGTTCTTGTGCCATTTTGATCTTATTTATATTGTTCTATAATTTGTTTGAGCTGCTCTGCGGGTATCACACCTGACTTTCGCCAAAGCACCTCGCCTTTTTTGAAAAGCATTAAAGTGGGCACACCCTGTATGTGGTAGGTCGAGGCGGCGAGCGGGTTTCGGTCCACATCTATTTTGATAATAGTGGCTTCATCGCCGACCATTTCCTTGACCTTGCTGAGGATGGGCGCCATCATTTTGCATGGGCCGCACCACTCGGCAGAGAAATCAACCAGAACGGGTTTCTCTGATTTTATCAGTTCTGTGAAATTTTCTTTTGGCATAGCGTGTTATTTTATCTCTGTGTAATCTGTATCCTGCAGTGACCTCTGAGATTCTTCTTTAGCATTTGCCCTGAAGGCACCGCTCATACCGCAGCAGCCTGTATTGAAAATACTCTGGTAAAGAAATATCCCGCCTACCAGAGCAAATGGCAGGTCTTTGCTCATCCATGCCTGGGTCATCAGCATAGCCCCGATGATGAGGTATATGAACCTGAGCGGATGCCAACCGGCGCTTAGAGATTGTATGAAGGTATTCATGATCTAGAAGTTTACATTTGACCAGGGCCCGCCGTTATATACATTCTTGAAACCCGCGCGCTCGAGTATGCCTTTGGCATTGGCGCTGCGCATTCCCGACGCACAGCAGGTGATGATGGCCTGATCTTTATTCTTATGTTTTTGAGCATATTCACTAAGCTTATCGAGAGGTACATTGACAGCTCCGCGTGCATGCCCGCCTTTAAATTCGCCCGGTGAGCGCACATCCCATATCACTGCACCTGCGTCTACTAGTTCTTTGAAGTTTACTGATGGTCCCATACCGAATAGTTGTTTAATGGTGTTTATCATTTTATTGTTTTTGTTTATTGTCGCTTGCTATGCTTAGTCCTGCTTTTGTCCATTTGGCGAATCCGCCACGCAGGTCATATACACATTTGAATCCTTTGTGCTTCATGATACGCGCCGCAAAAGGCGACCTGTGGCATGTCTGGCAGTATACGAAGGCTGTCCTGCTCCTATCCAGCGTATCCACATCCCGCCCATAGTGGAAGGCTAGAAAATCATAATTGTGCGCACCGGCCATGTGCGCTTTGTTGTATTCCCCCGGAGTGCGGACATCTATCAGATAATGGTTGCTGCTGTCTTTGAGATAAGTGGAATACTCATGCGGGCTAAGCTTTTTGTAAGTAAATTGTTTATTGCTCTTTACGGTGAAACAACTCTGCATAGAGATCAAAGCCACCGCGCTTATCAATAATAACCTGTAGCTAAACATGATGTTTTATTTTTTTTCTTCTGTACTGATACCAAAAGGCAGATACAACGGACAGACACCTATGAAACTGGTAAGGATAAATACCCCTGACAATACCAAACCCACACTCGCGACAATACCGCTGATGATATGAGTAAAGTAAAGCGCTATAATAGTTAGAGCCACCATAATCCGCAGCATCCGGTCTAAATTTCCCATATTCTTTTTCATGATCTTTTGTTTTATGATACAAAGGTACACCGCGATTAACTCATGGTTGGGAACAAATGTTACATAGAGGGCATTTTTATAAAA
>PLSN01000487.1 GCA_003165135.1 Bacteroidota bacterium | reverse complement strand
ATTTTCCGCATATTGAGTAAATTTTAGCCCTTTCCTTAGAGCATTAAAAATTAGCATAATAAGCATATGTTATTTTAATATGGTTATTTATTGAATGTATAATTGATTTTTGCTTGAGTCTGCATTTGGGATTTCTTTAGGGATCTGATCCGCATGTGTTTGGAAAATTTTTGCCATTTATTTATCAATAATTCATCTCCCGTTTTTGAAATCACAGTTCCTTCGCATACGCCTGCCTGCGGCTGGCTGGCTCAGGATGACAAAGATTTTGGAACTTTGCACCACAGTAGTGTCATGTTGAGCCAAGCGAAACATCCGGCTAAAAGAAGAAAAGCAATACTATAATTCAGGAAAAATGTTGGTTGCCTGTTCTACCACACAATATTGTTTCGTCACTCCAAGACGGCATTAACCTGACAATGCAAAAATAGCATTATTTAGTTATAACTTATAATTTTGCGAGATAATTTAACATCTATCAAATTGCATCGATAAAAGCTCACGACTCACAGCTATCTCATCCATTCTTTCTATGTCCCACCCATACAAAGCGGCGATTCACATAGTCAGGATTGGTAAAGGATGCATTGCCAGCGGGATTGCCGCCCGTCACGTGAAAGTCACTGAAAGTAGCATGTTGGTTGACGAAGATACCGCCTGTCAGATTGAATGATACCGGAGTGAAAGATGTTTCCATTTCCTCTTCGATCTCTTTTGCTATTTCGTCATTGGTAGTATATGCCCCACAGGTGATAGCGCCGTGTTTGACGGCCATCTCGCGGGCGAGTTCCAGAGACTGGCGAGTGTTTTTGGTTTTGATCACGAGTACGATCGGCCCGAAGAGTTCATTCTCATATATGCCGAAATCCTTAGCATCGACTTCCAGCACCGTAGGCGACAGTGTACGCGCATCAGGGAATTCTGCATTAGCTACTTTACCTGATTCTAATAATAGTGTCGCTATGTCTTTCACTGCGTCCACTCTTTTCACTGTGGCTTCGCTTTGTATAGCTCCCAGTGTGCCGGGGCCCATAGCAGGATGCTTGGCTATGCCATCGATACCAGCTACAAAAGCCTTAACGAATTCATCGTAGCTCACTACTCCACTTGCGGTCTTGACGCCTTCAGCAGGCACGAAGAAATTCTGCGGAGCGGTACACATCTGTCCTGAATAGAGTGACACAGAGAATGCCAGATTCTGCACCACAGGCGCGAGGTCTGCTACTGAGTCGATGATCACCGAGTTGACACCTGCTTTCTCTGTGAAAGTAGATTTGCCGGGCAGCGACTCTACATAATTTCCGAATACGGAACTACCTGTATAGTCTATCAGTTTCACCAGCGGATGCTCAGCGAGTTTTTTAGTGATGAGTTTATCGCTGCTGTCTACTGCGAGCTGGCAGATGTTAGTGTCATGGCCTGCCTGCTTCAGTGCATTTTGTATCTCCGCTACCACGATAGCGATGGCATAAACAGATTTAGGATGTGGCTTTACGATAGCGGTATTGCCTGTCACGAGTGTCGCAAAAAGTCCGGGTACGGTATTCCATGTAGGGAAGGTAGAGCAGCCTATCACGAGGCCGATGCCTTTAGGTACTGCGTGATAGTGTTTCTCCAGTTTGATCACACCTTTGCCTGCGGGCTTTTCCCATGTCACTGATGATGGGAACCTCTGTAGTTCTTCCCAGCCCATTGCTACTGCCTCGAGTGCACGGTCGCTGGCGTGCGGGCCTGATGCCTGAAAGCTCATGACAAATGACTGCCCTGTAGTATGCTGTGTGGCATATGCGATCTCAAAGAAGCGGGCCTTGATGCGCTCCAGTGCTTCGATCAGCACCTCTGCACGGTCGTCTGCAGATAGTTTGCGCCACTCGTCGAATGCGCGTCCTGCCCTGACGATTACTTTATCTGTTTCATAGCAAGGGTATGTGATGCCAAGTGGTTTCAGGGTATATGGAGACACCTCCTCACCTATCCATCCCACCGGGTCCTGCTGATGCAGCTGGTCAAATTTCTTGCCGAGCTGGTCATTGAATAGTTTCAGTCCTTCTGCTGATGCTTCCTCTCCATATGCTTTTGGTGACTCAGGATATTGTGCGAAAAAAGTACGTGCGTGAATGGCCTTGACGGCGTTTTCTATTATTTCTCTATTGCTATTGCTTAGTGACATGTGGTTTATTTTTCTTTTCTGAAATTACGGAGTTTGAAAGTAAAATATTTTGGGATAAAAAGGTAAAAAGCGAAAGGGGGTGTCAGTATCAAAACAAGGTAACACCCAGCTTATCCACATTTTCCATTATATTCGCTCTTTGACTTAGGTCATCCGGATGGTTGGCGTCCTCGCCAACCATAATATGGATATTAAATAACGATATTAACTGAATATAAATGGGTTGTGGATCAGGATCATGTGGCACTGCCAAAGAAGGTGAGGAACCGGCAGGCTGCGGCAGCAAAGGCGGATGCTCGACGGGTGGCTGCAATAAAAACAATGTCTCGGACTGGCTGGCTGACATGCCGCTGTCATTCAATGAGAACTTCAATATAGTCGAGGTTGCATTTAAAAATGGTTCCAGAAAGGGTTTCTACAGAAACACGGGCAACTTTGACATGCACAAAGGCCAGCTGATAGTAGTAGAGGCTGCACAAGGCTTTGACATAGGCGAGGTCAGTATACAAGGAGAACTCGTCAAGGTGCAGATGAAAAAACACAAGGTCACCGAGCGCGATGATACCATACGTAATATCCTCCGGATAGCCACAGAGCAGGACATCAATACCTTCCTCGATGGCAGAAACAAAGAAAATGAGACAATGGTGCGCGCCCGTGCCATAGCCAAGACCCAAAACCTGCAAATGAAGATCGGCGATGTCGAGTACCAGGGTGATGGCAAAAAACTCACGCTATACTATACTGCTGATGACAGGGTGGACTTCAGGGAACTGGTGAAAGTATTCGCACGTGACTTTAAGGTCAAAATAGAGATGCGCCAGATAGGTGCCCGTCAGGAGGCGGCACGTATAGGCGGCATGGGTACCTGCGGCAGGGAGCTATGCTGCTCCACATGGCTACAGGATTTTAAATCTGTGACCACACAGGCTGTCCGCTACCAGAACCTCGCTATCAATACAGAAAAAATGAGTGGCCAATGCGGCAGGCTCAAATGCTGCCTCAACTATGAACTTGATACATACAATGATGCGCTGAAGAAATTCCCGAAGAATGTCGAGAAAATAGAAACCGAAGAAGGCACGGCGACGCTCCGCAAAACAGAAATACTCAAAAAGCTGATGTGGTTCGAATATGAAGGTACGCACGGCAATCCTATCAAAATAGATGTCGAGACCGTAGCTGAATTGGTATGGATGAATAAGCAGGGCAAAAAACCGGCCACTTTGGGCAACTACAACGTGGTCGAAAATGTCGTAATAGATGAATCCAAGCACGATGACCTCGTAGGTCAGGTGAGCCTCTCAACCCTGATGGAGAAAGACCGTAAAAACAGGAATAAGGGAAGAAACAACCGCGGTGGACAAGGCAACAGAGACAACCGTGGCGGTGGTCGTCAGGAAGGCGGCAATCAGGAGAATAAACCTGCTCAGGAAAACAGATATAAACCTCAGGGGGATCGCAAACCTCAAGGCGAAAGAAATAATCAGCAGGGAAATAGAAATAACCAGCAAGGAGGAAACAGAAATAAACCTCAAGGTGACAGAAACAGGCCACCACAGGGCGACAGAAACAAACCTGAAAATAAAGGCCCGCAGGCACCACCTCCCAATACCGACAACCAATAAGCTAAACCGCAATCTGATAAACGGTCAATGAAAAATCATCTTTCACTCATCATCATCGCGCTGGCAGTGCTGCTGTCCCTCACAGCCTGCGACCCAAACAGGCTCTATGAGACCAATACTCCCGTAGCCAACGAGAAATGGACTTACGATGATGTGAAGTCTTTCTCAGTGGATGTCAAAGACACTACGACACGCTACAATATTTATATCAATCTGCGCCATTCATTCCAGTTTGAGTGGAGAAATATATATGTACAGGTGGGGACACAACTGCCTGATGGCAAAAAGATGGAGAAACGCGTCAACCTGCCTCTCTGCGAGAGCGATGGCAAATGGTACGGCTCCTGTCTCGGCGACAACTGTGATATCCCTGTAGAGATACAGCATGATGCAAAGTTTCCAATGATAGGTAAATACACCTTCACCATCAGACAGGATATGCGCGTCAATCCACTGGAGAAGATCAAAAGCGTCGGCCTGAGAATAGAAAAAACAGCTCCGCCTAAAGCACAGAATTAACAGCCACCTCTCCCGGCC
This sequence comes from Bacteroidota bacterium, assembly GCA_003165135.1. Classification (GTDB taxonomy): domain Bacteria; phylum Bacteroidota; class Bacteroidia; order Chitinophagales; family LD1; genus UBA1941. Next base: position 762 of record PLSN01000487.1, on the reverse strand, counting down.
TCTCCAAAGGAGAGGAGGAATGCAAAATACTTTGATTGATAGCTTTACAATCATAAAAAGACCAGCATTAATGCTGATCTTTTTATTCGTTCTAGTTTTGTATTTGGCTGTTAAGCCCTCTCCTTCGGAGAGGGTTGGGTGAGGTGGCTGTTTATTTCCTGTCTTTGATAGATACAAATGGCCTCAATGTCTGGCCCATATATATCTGGCGCGGACGGCCGATATCTTCTTTGCGCTCGCGCATTTCTTTCCACTGAGATACCCATCCTGGCATACGTCCCAGTGCGAACAGCACGGTGAACATCGGCGTAGGGAAGCCCAATGCCTTATATATTATTCCTGAATAGAAGTCTACATTTGGATACAGTTTACGCTCGATGAAGTATGGATCGCTCAGTGCGACACCTTCAAGTTCTTTAGCTATATCAAGCAAAGGGTCTCTGACACCGAGCTTAGCCAGTACATTGTCACAAGCTACCTTGATGATCTTTGCACGCGGGTCGAAATTCTTATATACACGGTGACCGAAGCCGAACAGCAGACGCTTTTTGTCTTTTGCCTCATCTACTACTTTCTTCACGTCGCCATTATAGTTGTCGCGGATATCTTCGAGCATTTCGAGTACTTCCTGATTGGCACCGCCGTGACGTGGGCCCCAGAGAGCTGCAGCACCCGCACTGACAGATGCATAGAGATTAGCATGAGATGAACCAACCATACGCACGGTAGAGGCAGAGCAGTTCTGCTCATGGTCTGCGTGCA
>PLSN01000499.1 GCA_003165135.1 Bacteroidota bacterium | reverse complement strand
CCTAAGCTGATCGGTGTGAAACTGACAGGCAAACTCAATGGCTGGGCTACTCCGAAGGATGTGATCCTGAAAGTAGCAGGCATCCTTACCGTGAAAGGCGGTACAGGTGCAATCGTTGAATACTTCGGAGACGGAGCAAAATCAATGAGCTGTACAGGAAAAGGAACTATCTGTAACATGGGTGCAGAGATCGGAGCTACGACTTCTACTTTCGGATATGACGAGAGCATGGAGCGCTACCTTCGCGCTACAGGCCGTGCTGATGTGGCTGAACTGGCTAACACAGTGAAAGAACACCTCACCGGTGATGCAGAGGTATATGCAGACCCTAAGAGCTACTTCGATGAACTGATAGAAATAGATCTCAACACACTCGAACCATATATCAACGGCCCTTTCACACCGGACCTCGCGACACCGGTATCAAAAATGAAAGAAGCAGCTGCAGCAAACGGATGGCCCACTAAAGTACAGGTCGGTCTGATAGGCAGTTGTACCAACTCATCTTATGAAGACATCTCTCGCGCTGTGTCACTGGCTGAGCAGGTAGCAAATAAAAACCTTAAGGCGAAAGCGGAGTTTACCATCACACCGGGTAGCGAACAAATACGCTTCACCATCGAGCGTGATGGATTTATTGATACGTTCAATAAAATAGGTGCGGAAGTTTTTGCAAACGCTTGCGGACCATGTATCGGTATGTGGGCTCGCGCAGGTGCTGACAAGAAAGAGAAGAACACCATCGTTCACTCCTTCAACAGAAACTTCGCGGCACGTCAGGACGGCAACCCGAATACATATGCATTCGTAGCGTCTCCTGAATTGACCACTGCGCTTGCTATAGCCGGTGACCTTACTTTCAATCCACTCACTGACACACTGGTAAATGAAAAAGGCGAGACGGTGAAACTCGATCCACCTACAGGCTATGAACTGCCTCCGAGAGGTTTCGCAGTAGATGATGCTGGCTTTCAGGCGCCTGCTGCTGATGGTGGCAATATCGAAGTGAAAGTAGCTCCTGATTCTGACCGTCTGCAGTTGCTCTATTCATTCCCTGCATGGGAAGGTACAGACCTGAAAGACTTGAAACTTCTCATCAAAACCAAAGGTAAAACAACCACTGACCATATCTCTATGGCAGGACCATGGCTGAAATATCGTGGCCACCTCGACAATATATCCAACAATATGCTGATCGGTGCTACCAATGCATTCAATGACAAGACCAACTCTGTCAAAAATGAGATCACCGGTACATACGATGAAGTGCCTAAAGTCCAACGTGCCTATAAGGCAGCTGGTATGGGTTCAATAGTCGTAGGTGACGAAAACTACGGTGAAGGTTCATCTCGTGAGCATGCCGCTATGGAGCCACGCCACCTCGGTGTCCGCGCTATACTGGTCAAATCATTCGCACGTATTCATGAGACCAATCTCAAAAAACAAGGAATGCTGGGATTGACTTTCGCTGACAAGAATGATTATAACAAAGTGCAGGAAGATGACAGTATTGATATCGTAGGTCTGACATCATTCGCGCCGGGAGTACCGCTCACTATCGTCCTCAACCATGCTGACGGAACTAAAGATGAGATCAAAGCAAATCATACATACAATGCGCAGCAGATAGAATGGTTCAAAGCAGGTGGTGCGCTGAATATCATCCGTGCTAATGCGGCAGCAGCTAAAGCGTAATAGGTTTTAGGTAATAAGTTTTAAGTAATACAAAAGCAGCCCTTCATTTCTGAAGGGCTGTTTAGCTTTTGTCGAATGCATACTAACACCAGTTAGTCATTTTTAATAAGCAGGGAAATCTGCTGTAGGCCCGAAGCTAGGTGGTACAGGAATACCAAGCAGGCGGAAATATACACCCAGCTGAGCACGATGATGAATAGTCTGATTGATAGACATTCTTATGACCTCTGCTTTGGTCTGGACTGAGTATATCTTTTCGCCGCTGCGCATGGTCCAGTTTTTCTCCAGTTCTTTTTCATTGGTAGCAGCCAGAGCCGCTTTACCCTCGGCGTATGTTTTGTCGAAGTAAGCCTGTATTTCTTCGGCATTGTTCATCACGGTGGGCTCGTAGTGATTCTTTGCAAAATCCAACTCGTCAGTGGCGATAGCGAAACTGACCCAGCCGGGCAACTCCGCAATATGAGTTGATAGTTGTTGAATGCTCATACTTTTTTCGTGAGGCTTCCAGCTAAATTTGTCTGTGGGCAGTGATGCGAAAAATTTGTGCGTGGTTGTTGCTTCCTGCTCCATTTCTTTGAGCAGTATGGGAATGGTTGACATGATGTTTTGGTTTTTAGATTAGTTAATGGTGCAAAGAAAATATGCGCCACTGACAACCCTATGTCAGTCGATCGCAGAAGAACATCAATAATTTACAGGAAGCTGCGGTAGATATTCATTTAGTGGCAGGTGGGGATTTTTTTTGAATGGCATATTTGTATCTATTAGTTTCTCGATCCGCGATACTTTGAAGTCGCGGTATTCTTTTCTCAAATGACACCAGCCTATCACATGCCAGTTGAAAGCATAAAAGATCAGCCCGATAGGTTCTATTTCCCGCTTGCTTTTTTCATTGCTGTTATTCTTATATTCCAGGTACAATATTTTTTTGTCGGAAACTGCGGTCTGGATCACCGAGAGGTATTCATAGTCCTGATAGAGGCGGGCGGGGAGTTGTAGTTTAATGTTATCGCTCATGGATTCGGCGTTGTCCTTTTGAGTGGTCCGAAGCCCAGCTTTTACTTTGCTGAGTGCACTCGAATAATGCTTCTGAATAGACTTGTCCGCAAAACCTTTCGCAAGGCTTTCCATCAGCAACAAGGCATTTGCCTCTTCTGAAGTAAAGGATACAGGCGGTAGGAAATAACCTTGCACAATGAAATATCCTTTCGGTGCTTCGAAACCGATCGGGATACCGGATTCACACAGGGCTTTGATATCGCGGTACACAGTCCGCACACTGATGCGATACTTCTCAGCTATTTTTTCAGCCGTCACATATTTTCGCGATTGCAATACTGTGATGATGGCTATGAGCCTTTCCATTCTATTCATACCGACCTATTTTTCTATGTAAATAAACTAAAATATTGAGTCTTCGATTTTATCTATCAGCTCATTGATTTTACTCATAAAATTTCTATTTGATTATCGTTATCATTGCAGCTCAAAATAAAAAACAAATGGCAGTTAGACTATTGACAGATGTAGATTTCAAAAGCAATATTGAACGACACGATAAAGTAATAGTGAAGTATTTTGCCGACTGGTGCGGCTCATGTAAACTATTTGCTCCTAAATTCAAAAGACTATCCGGCGATGAACGGTTTACTGGTGTTGAGTTCGTCGAGGTCAATGCTGAGGAAAGCCCGGAGGCCCGCAAAGCTGCGGGAGTGGATAATCTGCCTTTTTTCGCGACATTTAAAAATGGCCGACTGGTCAAAGGGGAATCAACCTCTAAAGAAGAATTTGTAGTCGGAATGTTGGAAGAACTGCAATCACAAACCTCGAATTAAGTATCATGAAAATAGCTGTCATAAAACAACTCGCTGAAACGCATGTCACTGCAGAGCTTCTCGCGGCAGAAGAGGCTATCCTTAATGAGCAAGCACCTGCCATACCGGTAGAAGGTAAAGATGAAGGTGAACGACTCACCCATGTGCTTGCTGCTATCGAGATCCATAATGACATGCTGAAAAATGGTTTAGACTTTCGTACTGCTCTCAGAAACTATACGCAGCGGGTCAGAAACTCGATTAGCTAGTATTGCTTTTGTATTTCCCGTCAACTGTCAACTAACAACAGCCAACTAATTTTACGGTTTAAAATCCGGGTCGCCAGCTTGTTTATGCGTCAGGTTATAGAGTGAACTGATAGGATTGTAGAATTTGGCTTTCTCCTTATGCTTATACTTAGGCGGATCGATCCCCGGCACGGGAATAAAAGCCTTCGTACTAGGCCCTTTGATGAAAGCTTCTATGAATTCATCCCTGTCATGAAAAGGGTATATGGTCACCGTCTTGAGTGAGTATATATCCGGAACCAGTTCTATGACGATGGTGTATTTTTCACGATCAGGTATAGCTGATACAGGTATGGTCTTATTGATATAGCCGAGCGATGAGAACCTGAGCGTATCGGTCGGATAGACATACATCGTAAACCTCCCATCTCCATCCGCTGTGACACCTTTCTTTTGATTAGTGATCCAGATGTTTGCATTAGGGATCGATTGGTCAGTCTTGAGATCGGTGACTGTGCCTTTGATCATATACTTGCCTTCGGTGTATTCAAAGTTCAGTTGCGCCATTGCTGAACCGGAGACAAGAATCGTCAATAGTATATAGAGAAATAAAATATAGGGCTTCTTTCCTTCGGACATGAGTGGTTGGTCTATCGTACTTACAGTTTTCAAATGTAAAACAAAAACGTGAGCGGGTTGGGATTAGTATGAAGGGCTAAGAAAATGTCATTTTCACACTAAGTCCAATTTTATTTATACTTTTCACACAAATTTAACGTATGCATCAAAAGCAGCACCTGAGTTTCAGCCAGATATTCAATATGAGTTTCGGCTTTCTCGGTATACAGATCGGATTTGCACTACAGGGAGCCAACATGAGCCGTATCTTTCAGACGCTTGGCGCCTCTGAGAGTGATATACCCGGCCTGTGGTTGGCTGCGCCGCTCACCGGACTACTCGTACAGCCTATCATCGGACACTATAGTGATCGTACATGGTCTAAGTGGGGCAGGCGGAAGCCATACTTTTTTATAGGAGCAGTACTATCGTGTATTGCACTGATCTTTATGCCCAACTCATCTGCGCTCTGGATGGCTACAGGAACATTATGCCTCCTGGATGCTTCTATCAATGTCAGCATGGAACCATTCAGGGCATTGGTAGCGGACAAACTAGGTGATGAGCAGCGTACTCAGGGTTTTGCGATGCAGAGCATCCTGATAGGCCTCGGGGCTATGTTTGCCAGCTACCTGCCGAATATCTTTCACATGGTAGGAATCAGCAATACTGCCGCTTTGGGAGTAATTCCAGATTCTGTACGCTATGCTTTTTACTTCGGTGCATTTTGTTTTATGGCAGCTATCATGTATACCAATCTTACGACTCCCGAAGACCCGCCGTATGACATGGATGCGTTTCTCAAAGAGAAAGAAAACAGCAAAGGAATAATGAACGGGTTTACGAGTATCTTTAAATGTATTGTTGAGATGCCTACTGCCATGAAGGAGATCGCTCTGGTGCAGTTGTTTACCTGGTTCGCGCTTTTTGCCATGTGGAGCAATGCTACTCCGGCGATTACCTCTCATGTATTTCATACTACCGATACCACATCTGCGGCCTATAATGACGGTGCGGATTTCATCAATGGATGTTGGGTAGTATTCAATCTGTCTAATGTCATCACAGGATTCCTGATCTATTTCTTTGGCAAAGGGGTATCGAAAAAAATGATACACCTTTTCTGTTTGATAGTGGGTGGCTTTGGTCTGATGTCCATCTATTTCGTCACAGTACCCGGCCTGCTGTATGTCAGTTTTGCGCTGATAGGTGTGGCATGGGCGAGTATATTGTCGATGCCATTTGCCATTATATCTTCTGCCATTCCGGCTAAAGATACAGGCGTCTATATGGGCCTCTTCAATATGTTCATCTGTATACCCCAGATCATCGCATCGCTAGGCGGATTGAATATCCTGACGCATACCTTCATCGGGCCGAATGCCATACACGGTATATTGCTGGCAGGGATACTGATGATTCTTGCAGGTTTCTCGACAGTCTTTATCAGGGAGCAAAAGGCATAATTTATCCATTATGAAAATTCGCCATTTCAAAAAATGGCGTACCTTTAATCAAACAAAAACCCAATATCATGGATCAGAAATTAATGGTCAATCTTATCGCGGCATTAGTGCCTGTGGTCATCGGAGGTATCTGGTATGCACCATTTGTCTTCGGCAATATCCTAAAGAAAGCTAATGGCAATGCAGACAAACCTGCACAGTCCGGAGGCAGGATGGCGCTTGGTTTGCTTGTGACATATGCAGGCAGTTATTATATAGCCTCACATGTGCTGGGATCTATCGTGATCCATCAGCATGGACTGCATGGCATGCTGGCTGGTCAGAAGGATGTCGATACTCCGGGCACAGAGCTATATGGTCATGTCAAATGGCTGATAGACAATTTCGGTACTAACTATCGGACATTCAAGCATGGTGCTCTGCATGGCAGTTTTACCGGAGTGTATCTAGTATTCCCTATTCTGCTTATTATAGCTCTGTTCGAGCCAAAGAGTTGGATATGGGTAGCCGTACATTCTGTATACTGGATCATATGTCTGGCTATCATGGGCGGCATCATCTGTCAGTATATGCCGATCGGGCTTTAATTCAGCCGGGCCCTGCGTTGTTTCCACATGTACATATAGAGTACAGGGAAATAATAGAGGTATGTGGCTGCAAGAACCAAACAAGTCAGCGCCCATACCGGCTAC
>PLSN01000128.1 GCA_003165135.1 Bacteroidota bacterium | reverse complement strand
TTTACCACCTTAACCCCCCTTTTTTGACAAATGTTAAAACTCCGTCAAATCAATCTATTGCACATAGAAGAATTTATTATTAGTAATAATAAAATGCATAATTGAATTTTATTTTGCTTTAATTGGTTATAGAATACAAATATAGTTAATTTCGTCCGAACCTCCAAGCACAAATGTCATGTCGCAACGAAAATGCAGCGAAGCGCATTGCAGTGGAGACATCTTTCGTTCATAGGCACAAAGAAAGATTCCTCCGTAGAGCTCGCAGAACTGCGGAATGACAAAAGGGCCAGCGCTCCTACTCCTTCAAAACCTTCTTCACTATCCGCTCACCATCGACTATCACATTGAGTATGTAAACTCCGGTAGGGAGTCTACTGAGATCAAGGATCTTCGTGTAAGAATGAGCGAGATGGTCGGATGTGCTTTGATAGATGGTCTGACCAGCGGTATTTGTCAAAGTAAAAGATGCCCCAGTCAGATTGTCCTTTTGGATATTGATATATAGATCGTCCGAGGTTGGATTAGGATATATGAGAAGGTGCATAGCTCCCACCGGCTCCTGTATGCCTAATGGAAAACTATCGCAGAACTCTACCATCCAGTAGTCAAAGGTAGCATCCGTCGTATCCCAGTTGGGCTGGCTTTTGTCTCCACCTATTCCTGCTGCAGTTGGCAAACTTATTAAATAACAACTTGCAGAGCATTGAAGTGCTCCTGATGATTGACTTTCTCCCTGAGTAGTGAATGCTGTTTGATCCCAAACCCTATTCATTTGTGAATCGATTTTAATAGTCCATACGCTTCCACCATTTATTGTGCTACCTGATGTCTTATCTCCACCAGTATCTGTCCCGCCAATACCTGTCAAAAGGTATCCACCATCAGACGTGTTGGTCATACTGCCAAAAGTTTCTGGACATCTTGTTATTTCTTCCGATCCGTAAGCCCAATCACCTAATTCATTGCCTGCTGTATCTATTTTAACCAACCAATAGCCACAAAAAGGGGCTGTTTTATCTCCACTGATCCAATCATAAGAAGTACCTCCCAATATATAATTGCCATCATTAGTATTGAGGGAATTACCAAAATCTTCTCCATATATACCGCCATATACCTTGTCCCATTGTTTGTTGCCTAGTGAATCTGTCTTTATTACCCAGAAATTTGAAGCTGCGGGTGCATAGTTCATCTGTGTTTTATCTCCACTCGTATCATATGCCAAAGAGGTGCCACCAATCAAATATCCGCCGTCAGGTGTTTGAATTACGTCAGGGTTTTTATCTTCATTTATACTACCAAATCGTTTATCCCATTGTTTGTTGCCTGCGCTGTCTATTTTGACTATCCAGTAATCATCATCTCCCCAATCATCCTGAGTTTTATCTCCGCTGATTGGAGAGTTGGAACGACCGGATAAAACATAACCTCCATCTTTCGTTTGCCTTACCATGAATAGAAGGTCATCATTGGTGCCTCCGAAGTCTCTGTCCCATTGTTTATTACCTAGAGAATCCAGTTTGACCACCCAGTAGTCCCATCCACCCCAAGGCTGCTGGGTTTTGTCCCCGCTGATGAGAGAAGCTGAGTACCCGCCAAGGAGGCAACCTCCGTCACTGGTGGCACATATGGCATTTAAAAAATCGTCACTCGTACCACCGTATCTTTTATCCCAGAGGTAGTTGCCGTTGGCATCTGTCTTTACTATCCAGTAGTCCGCACTTTGTAGTGTGATATCCCAGTTGGGCTGGGTCTTATTGCCACCAACACCTGAATATGATGTGCCTCCCAGTATATAGCCACCATCACGTGTTTGCTTTATGGCATACAGCTGATCTGACTCTATTCCCCCGAAACGTGCATCCCATTTCCTGGATACAAAATGCTGGGAGTAGAGGCTGAGCGCTAGGATGATCTGGAGTAAAAGAATGAGGGCTTTTTTCACGGGGTTTTTCTTTTGGATGAAGGTACATAATTACCCCCAAACCCCCTAAAGGGGGCTTAATACAATACGCGGCTGTTTAAGCCCCCTTTAGGGGGTTTGAGGGTAAGCCCTTTTATCTATGAAACGATACCACGCAGGGTGGCCCGCAATTGCTATCGGCCTTATTAATGATATTAAACTTATTATTCGTGATCTGCAGGATATGGTACTCGAGGCTGGTCTTGAGGCTATCCCATGTGTTTATCCCGTTAAACCCAATCTGATCACACTGGTCATCTATATAGTAGGAGGAATAATAGGACCTGAAAGTATCTGAAGCGTGAAATTTATAGAACTCGTGGACAGAGTCCCCCTGATAGAAAAAGACCGAGTCCCTATATAGATAGGAGGAATCTGCCGGGTAAACTGCTATCCAGGACCCTTGCAGGAAGGTCTGGCAGTCGTTTTTCTGGCAGCCGCACAGGAACAGCATAAGCACACAAGAGAGCCCGAAACACAGTTTTTTCATGTCCCTATTACTGCTTTAGGGTTTTGATATAGGCCAGGAGGCCGTTTAGCTGGTCGTCGGTCAGGTCAGGGAAGGCACTCATGCCAGTACCAGGCTTTCCGTTCTTGATTATATCTTTCTGCTGGTCGTCAGTCAGCTGGGTTATCCTGAGGTTCTTGGCTCCGGCGAGTCCTGCATCACCTTTGTCACCATGACAGGCCACACATTTGGCAGAATAAACTGTTTTGCCTACTGCGACAGGATCGGCAGCCTCTGTGCTGGTATCTACAGGGGCTTTGTCAGCCTTGGCATATTGGGCTTTGCTCATTTCGGCCAGTCCATATGCGAGAAAGAGGAACAGGATAGCCAGCATGGCCAGCGGTTTCTTTTCTCTCTTAAAGCCGATTATAGCCAATGGGATGGAAGCAAAAACCAGGGCTATCTTAACATACATCAATACAGATAGCGACGGTCCGGCATATACCAGATAGATACCCGTGGCCAGAAACAGCACGCTCAGGATCATTTCAGCGGCCCGGGTCTTGGCAGAATACCCCGCCAGTGTTTCTTTCTTGCCGCTAAGCAGAAAATAGCCTTTAACAACATAGTGCAAAAGAAAAAGCGATACTACTATACGGTGTAGGAGGACGATTTTGTGATATTCCATATTGATGGGTGATTAGTATGACAAATGTAAGATTATAGTCTGAAATAAGGGAGCGAAAATTAAGCCCTATCCCTTGATTTGGTGCATCTTCTTGAAAACAAAGGGTGTTATTCCTCCTTATAATGCAAATTTAGCAAAATTAGGTAAAATTGCAAACCCGCAGGTATCTGCTCTGGGAGCTTTTTAGGGTAAATGTGGGCTATATCAACATTTATCGGTCGAATGAAAAAATGCAAGGGGCTTGAAACCCTTGAAGCTATTGATATGGGGGCATAACCGGCAGTATT
>PLSN01000005.1 GCA_003165135.1 Bacteroidota bacterium | reverse complement strand
GCCAAAGTCATAAACCCCATCCACCGGAAAATCTTTCGTACCGCTTACAGTGTTACTGCCGGCTAGGTAGCTTATGATGGCACCCGGACCACCTCCTGCGCTGGGGTTCACTTCGGAATATTGAGTAGCACCAAAGAGCACTGGCTGCGCCCCGGCACAAAGAGAGATAAGGGCCGTAAGAAGGGTCAATATTTGCTTTTTCATTTTTACTTTTTTTAATAGTGTGAAGCTACGCTTAATAATTACATAGCAAGGTTAGCAGTCTTTAATCGGCCGGACAAACCATTATAGTCCGCATTTTAGGAAAGATGAAGGGAAAACGGGCCTAGCTACTGGGTATAACAGAATAAAAAAAATCACAGACATTATAACCAGCGGCTTTCAATTTTCCGTTAAAATATTTTACTCCTTCACCACCTTCATCACTTGAAGCGTTTGATTGGTATCGCTGATCCGCACCTCATAGATACCCGCTGCGAGATCGCTGATATCAAAGGCCTGCAATGTGCCTGTCATACTGAAGGTTTTCAGCCTTTTGCCGAGGAGATTGATGATACTGACGGAGAGTGCGCCAGAGTAGTTATTTTGAATGGTGAATGAGCCGGAGGTCGGGTTAGGGGAGAGGCTAAAGAGAAAACCGGATATCTGATCTATACCCGCTGCGGTCACTGTGACACAATTGGTCGTATCTACACACGCACCCCTGGTCACCACACATTGATAGTCTCCATTCTGAGTAGAAGTGAAGGACTGGGTAGTCGCATTAGCTATGACCTCATGGGTAGAGCATTTGACCCACTGATATATTCCGCCTGCCTGCGTCACAGTGCATACTCCACCTATGACTGTCGCTGTATCATACACTGCTGCACCGACTGTGAGAGTGGCGATAGCAGAGGTATCTGCACCCTGAGTATTGCTGAATATCGCACGGTATTGATAAGCGTTTTGAGAAGTGTCAGCGGAAAAAATATATACTGCATTTGTATCACCTATGATATTACTGAAAGTAGCCCCTCCATTTGTACTGACCTGCCATTGTGTCGATACAGAAGGGCCGCCAACTGCAGCGATCAGAGCTGTAGCACTACCCTGACAGGCAGAGATCGAAGTAGGCTGGATCAAAATGACCGGTTTGGATAAATACTCTGTCAGGGCTCCATATGCAGGAATACCGCCATTAGCTGTATCCAGATCTGCTTCCTTGGCATATGTCCCTGTCGTGACGTTATAGCTGAATATCGTCCCTAAACCGTAAACCCCGCCGTTATTGGTTGTGGCATACAGATTGCCGTCACTGGCCTGCATTACACTGCCATAGGGATTGGCCCCGTCAGTCCCTACCCCAAAGTCATGCAGATCGGTATAAGTGCTTGTACTGATATTATAACTAAAAAAAGTTCCCGCCCCACCGCTACCATCACCGAATGTCACTCCATAAAGAGTACCACCTATGTTTACGACCCCACTGCTCGGAAAAGCAGCACTGCCGAAGTCATACAGGTCAATAAATTTATTAGAATCAACTACATACAAAAATATATCTCCTGCCTGATTCACCCCGCCATATGTAGCCATGCCATACAGTGTGTCAGCCCCTGCTTCGATCAGGCTGCCGGTGGGTTCTGTGCCTGCGGCAAAAGTATAAAGTGCCGAATAGATACCTGTAGTGATATTATACTGAAAAATCGTCCCATTGCTATCCGGTCCGTCATACTGTGTCAGGCCATAGAGATTGCCATTACGTGCCTGTATGAGTGTACTGATAGGATTAGCAGATACAGGAAGTGCCATAAGTGTGATCACCGAATCAGCTCCCGGCGAATAGGAAAATAATGTGCCTCCTTCGGCAGTGTCGCCTGTGTAGGTCAGGCCATACATCAGGCCATTGGTAGCCAGCACCAAGCCCCCCTGTGGATATTCTGCTGTACTGTCAAAAAGTACAAGAGGAGAGTAGGTGTTGGTCTGGATATCATAAGCAAAAAGACTACCATAGCCGGCAGGCCCGTCTGACTGGGCCAGGCCATATAGTTTGCCGTCAGGTGCCTGGGTCAGATTGCTGCTCTCAGGGCCATAATCGGCACCATTGGCCGGGAAACTAAACACCTGACTAATACCGGCAGAACCACCCAAATGGCTGACTATACTGCCAGAGCTATTGGCACCATAGTGGGAGGTCGATGCTACGAGCAGAGGGCCGGATTGAGCGATAGCACAGATAGATACACATGCTGCTATAAATGATAGTATTTGTTTCTTCATCTCTGGATTTTGCTTTGTTTGCTTGGTTATTTGCTTTCCTACAAATGAACTATTTCAATCCGAGATAAACAAGTTTATAATAACAACTATACTTTACGAAAAAGAGGTGAGGAGCCTTATTCTAAAAAAATCCCCAGTTGCTTTAACAACTGAGGACTTGAATTTTATTACTTAACCTGTACACCTATTTTAGGACGATTCACTGAGAATCTTAATTACTCTTTTACTATCCTGAGTACTTTCAATGTTTGTTTATTATCACTGATCTGTACCTGATAGATACCTGATTCGAGGTCACTGATGTCAAATTGTCCTTGTGTTGAGGTCATAGTGAACTCTTTCAAGCTCTCGCCGAGCATGTTTACGATCTTTATACCAACTGTGCCGGATTGATCATTCGTGATAGTGACAACACCTGATGTAGGATCGGGATATAGACTGAAGTTGTAGCCTGATATTTCATTAATACCGGCATCGGTTACCGTGACACATTGAGTGGTGTCTGTGCAGTTGCCCAGGGTCACGACGCAATAGTAGCTGCCATTTTGTGTGGCTGTATATGTCTGAGAAGTAGCACCGCTGATAGCTACACCGGTGGAACATGGGTACCATTGATAGGTAGCGCCATTACCTGTCACAGTACATACTGCATCTGAGACAGAAGCTGTATCATTCATGATGGTCACAATGAGGCTGGCCGCCACTGTAGTGTCTGATCCGCTGGCATTGGTAAAAATGATGCGGTATTCAGTACCGTTCTGTAGTGCAGTAGCAGTGAAACTATACGAAGTATCTACAGCACCTACTATATTGCTGAATGAAGTTCCGCCATTGGTACTGACCTGCCACTGTTCACTCAGTGCACCGGTGGCAGATGCTGTAAACAGGGCCGTGCTGCCGATACAGGCTGTTATAGCAGCGGGAGAGGAGACGGTCACAGGAGGTGTAGACCTGTATTCTGTCAGGCTGCCACCGCCCGGAAAGTCACCTGTCGTAGTNNTAGTGCTCAGGCTGGTTTCCGAGGTATAAGTCGAAGTAGCAATATTATACCGGAAAATTGTGCCGTTTCCAATTGTACCGCCACTATTGGTTTGGCCGTACAGATTCCCGTCGCTGGCCTGCATGACCCCACCATCAGGAAAAATTCCATCAGTGGCGGTGGCGCCAAAATCATATACATCAGTATAAGTAGCAGTACCAATATTGTAGCTGAATAGCGTACCATCAGAATTGGCACCATCACTATTGGTCAGACCGTATAGATTACCATCTTTAGCTACTATCAACCAGCTGCTTGGAAAAGCATCTACGTTCAGGCTATACAAAGCTGTATACATGTTTGAACTGATCACATACCTAAACAAAGTACCTGAATTGTTTGTGCCGTCATCATTAGTGAGGCCATATAGTGTATCAGCTCCGACCTCCAGCAGCCTTCCGTTAGGAAAGGCACCATTAGGCAAATTATATGCAACTGTATAAGTGTTAGACGCGATATCATATTGAAAAATAGTACCGCTGGCATTGGTACCATCTCCGTTGGTCAGGCCATATAGTTTACCATTGGAGGCTTGTATCAGTGCACCGGAGGGATTTGCAGAGACAGGCAGGATCACCAGTGTGGTCAGAGTGGTATCGCCGGGAATATAAGAGAACAATGTACCGCCAAATAACGAATCGTCATTTTGGTTCAGGCCGTACATAATGCCATTGGATGCCAGCAGTAAGCTACTATTGGGATTGTAGCCAATCTGTGCACTGTCCATATACACCTTCACAGTAGCAGTATTGGTATTGTAATTGTATTCGAATATACTTCCCATGCCGTTTGGGCCTGCAGTAGGGTTTAGCCCATATAGCAATCCACTGGGTGCCTGAGTGAGATTGGTATAAGCGGGCCCATTGCCACCCAGACTACTGACAGGGAAGTTATAGATACTGCTCACTACAGTATCACCGCCTGTATATTGTATAATGGTGCCTGAGCTATTGGCACCATCGCTTGGCATGCTGCCGACCAGTTTGGGGCCTGTTATAGCCTGGGCATAGACCGATAGACAGGTTGCCAGAAAGAATAGTATAGATTTCTTCATTATGTTATGGGTTTTATATAAATAAAATAGGAATCATTTCGTTTAGCACAAATGAAATGTTTCGATCCGAGATAACCAATTATATTTGTCAACTAATCTTTCACGGAGAATACCCAATTGGCCAAAACAAAAAGGCCCCCGATAGATCGGGGGCCTGATTTATTATCAGAAAAACAAACAATTTACTTTACTATCTCCAGTTTCCGGGTTTTGATACCATTGTTGGTTTTGACTTGAAGAATATAAGTACCGGTAGCGAGGTCTCCGGCATTGACAGTGGTAGAGTAATTTCCATTTGTTTCCATAGCTCCTGATGTCCAGACTTGCTGGCCGACCATATCATAGATTGAGATATTCATTTCACCTGCTGCCTGAGATTGTACTTTGATAGAGAAGTTCCCGTTATTAGGATTAGGATACACATTCACAAAAGTGGCAGCATCTATATTATTGATACCTGATGGTACACCTGATCCGAATGTATAGACACTGGCAGCATGGCCATTGCCGTCATCAACGAATCCCACAAATGGTGCACCGTTGGGGGCTATGGCCAGAGATACCCAGTCAGNNCAATGACCGGTATCCTGCCAAAGGCCATAGCAAGACTCAGATAGTATGCACTACTCAAAGTGATATCGCTATCTCCGACAAAACTCCAGCTGGTACCATTGAATGTCTTAATATCAGCATTGTAATTTTGATTGGCGTCATTATATGCTACATAGGCGTTATTATTGTTGTCAAATGCCAATNNGAGTATCCAGTTATTGCCGTTAAACTTGGATACTGACAGCATTCCGCTTACATTCCCATCGGAATATGCCAGCCATGGAGTACCGGTATTATCCAGTTTTAAAGACAAATAATCGGCTGAACCAGGAGTGAATAGTGCAGGCCCTACACCTGCCCATCCGGTACCATTGACGTGTTTCAGTACTGTTGCCTTATAGCTTTGATTGCCATCCACAAAACCAATGTATGGGTTGCCATTCGCATCCAGGTCCATGGTCAAAACATAAGATTGCCCATTGGTCACAGTAGCCGCCAGACTGGCACTATCTACCAGCGACCAGCTGCCTCCTGTGTATGTCATGACAGAAAAAGGAGGGGCAAGCGAATCCTGAAAGAAAACAAAAGGTTGGCCTGAAGCAGAGATCTTCAGTACAAGGGCATTTTCACTTCCTACGACGGTCACTGCATGAGAAAATCCCGGATTGCCCACATATACCCATGATGTACCGTTAAATTTTTTGACTGATACTGCGTCGTTATTTGCCAGGTCCAAATATGCGATGTAAGGCGTGTCATTGAGGCCTACTGCCATTGATGTGAGATTCGCCTGACCCTGCGAAAAGGCAGGTCCGCCGAGTGCTGTCCATACCTGAGCAGATGCTGCGCCACCCATGAGGAGTGAGCATGCTAATGATAAGAGTAAAAGTTTGCTTTTCATTTTGCTTTATTTTTGAGTTTAATTAATAATGCAAAATTGGATAGATAGAAACTTACCAGAAAGGACAAATCGGGCTATCTCTTACTTAATAAAAAATAATCACATGTAGTGCTTAAACCTAACAGGAGTGAGGACATAACACTTAAGTTATTGAAATACAAAAGCGCAAAACCCTACAAATTTACTTGTATTGCTTTGCGCTTTTATGTAACGAGCTATTTTATTAAGCCAGCTTTCTGAAAAGGCCCATGAACTTCATCATTTCGCCGAGGTTGCTGATCTTGATCTTGCCCATCATAAATGCCATCTGGGGATTGGTCCTTCCCAGCTCGATATCGGCATAGTCTGATGCTTTTGCTTTGATATCACAGGTAGGGGTGCCGTGCAGGCCTTCTTCTACAGTGACCTTTTTGTCTTTGAGGGTGATAGTATATTCACCTTCACCTTCCATATGAAAGTGGAAAACACCTTCTGTAGAATCGTCTACTTTGTCCTCTTTCAGACGGCCTGGGAGTGAATAAAGGATCTCTTTTGCTGTTTCTGGTAACTTATCCATTTCTGATTTTGTTTGGTTTTTATTGTTATTAGGAATAGACTGTGGGGATGCAGTGGCGGCTGCGGGCTGTGGGGCCTCATTAGAGGCCGATCTCATATTGGCATAGGTGCTTTCATAGTTGATACCGTCTATGACAGTCTTGGCGATGATCTCTTTCATGATTTCTGTAGTGCCTGCTACAATTGTGCCGATACGCGCATCGCGATAGGCGCGCTCTACGGCGTATCCGGTCATATAGCCACTACCGCCGAATATCTGAAGGCATTCATCGGAAGTTTTTTTACATAGTTCAGAAGCTACCATCTTGGCCATACTGCATTCTTTCACGGCGAATATATTATTCGCCTGTTTCCAACAACAGTGATAGACAAATTGTTTTGTAACTTCTATTTCAGTGATCAGATCGACCAACTTATGACGTAGTACCTGAAACTTTGCCAGTGGCTTGCCGAAGGCTACACGTTCGTGCAAATATCGCAGTGTCTCTTCGACTATATCTTCACACGCTGCCACCGCCATAATGGCTGCGACCAGACGCTCCAACTGAAAGCTCTCCATAATATAGAAAAAGCCTTGGCCCTCTTTGCCCACCAGCTGACTGACCGGCACTCTGACATTATCAAAAAACATCTCAGCGGTATCTGATGAATGCCAACCCATTTTCTCCAATTTTCTGACAGTATAACCCGGAGTGCCCGCATCGACCACTATCAGGCTGATACCGCCAACTCCTGCTGATGGGTCTGTCTTGCAGGCTACAGTTACAAAGTTGCCATAGACACCGTTTGTAATAAAGGTCTTATTGCCATTGATAACGTAGTGGTCCCCGTCGCGGGTAGCAGTAGTGCGGAGATTAGCCACGTCTGAGCCGGCTCCCGGTTCAGTGATCGCGATACTGCCGATCCATTCACCTGATATGGCTTTAGGCAGGTATTTGCTTTTGAGTGGTTCATTGCCTGCACTGACTATGTGGTTGGTCGCCATATATTGGTGTACGCTCACTGATGCCGATATGCCTGCGAAGCCGGCTTTATTCAATTCCTCCAGATATGCTACTGTATACCAGAAGTCATTGTCTGTGCCGCCATATGCCTCAGGGAAGTTGATGCCCAGAAAACCATGTGAAGCCATTTTGGTAAATATCTCACGTGGGATCTTTTGTTCTTTTTCCCACTGATCGATATGCGGCCTGACCTCTGTTGTTATAAATTGCTTGACGGACTGTCTGAACAGGTCGTGCT
>PLSN01000107.1 GCA_003165135.1 Bacteroidota bacterium | reverse complement strand
AATTGATAATTGACAATTGATAATGTTGTACTCTTGCATTGTCTAATATCTAAAGTCTAGTATCTAATGTCTGTAAGATGGCAAATAGCGCAATGGTTTGAACTGCGATGGTGGCGACGCTATCTGTCGGGCAAGGATAAAGAAAGCTATTATAGCTGGAAAAAGCAATATTGGAATAACCTCCTGGATCAAATAGGGGATGTGTTGCAAACCAAAGATGCAGTGGCCATAGCTGATCTCGGCTGCGGGCCGGCGGGAATATTCATAGCATTTCCAGACAAGAAAGTCACCGCTGTTGATCCGCTACTTGATACTTATGCCGAGACGCTTCCTTTTTTTTGCAAAGAGGATTTTCCCAATACAACTTTCATCAATCAGAAGCTGGAGGATTTTCAAGCTTCTGAAAAGTTTGACATTGTTTTCTGCATGAATGCCATCAACCATGTGGCAAATATTGACCTGGCTTACGACAGATTGGTCAATGCAACAAAAAGAGAAGGCTATGTGGTAGTATCCATCGACGCGCACAATCATTCTTTCTTCAAAAAGCTCTTTCGCCTGATACCCGGAGATATTCTACATCCGCATCAGTATGATCTGAAGGAATATTCTGATTTTATGATAAAACGCGGATGTATTATTCTAAAAAAGCAACTGGTCAAGAAGGGATTTTTCTTTAGCCATTATGTGGTGGTGGGGATATTAAATACTTTGTAAATAAGCCTGTAAATCTCATATTTCCATACTGGTTATTCTATTAACTTCACACCCGCAAATAAAAAATCACACAATGGAATTTCGCAAGGAAAAAGATACGATGGGCATGGTAGAGGTACCGGCCAATGTTTATTGGGGTGCACAGACACAGCGCTCAGTTCATAATTTCAAAATAGCTGAAGACATCAATAAGATGCCACGTGAGATCATCCGCGCATTCGCCTATCTCAAGAAGGCGGCTGCATTGACCAATCTTGATGCAGGTGTTTTGACCAAAGATAAAGCTGACATCATCGGTCAGGTGTGCGATGAGATACTGGCAGGCAAACTCGATGATCAGTTTCCGCTCGTGGTCTGGCAGACAGGCTCGGGCACGCAGAGCAATATGAACGTAAACGAAGTAGTGGCATATCGTGCTCATGTATTGCTCGGCGGTTCACTCCTCGATGAAAAAAAAGCTATCGCGCCAAATGATGATGTCAATAAATCACAATCATCTAATGATACCTTCCCGACTGCTATGCACATCGCAGCCTATAAGATACTCGCCGATGTGACCATACCCGGACTCAGGAAACTCAGGGACACTCTGGCCGCGAAATCTAAAGCCTACATGCACATAGTGAAGATAGGACGTACACACCTCATGGATGCCACACCGCTCACACTCGGACAGGAGCTGTCCGGATATGTATCTCAGCTCGATCATGGTATCCGCGCCATCGAACATACACTGCCCCATCTGTCTGAACTCGCACTCGGAGGTACTGCAGTCGGTACAGGTATCAATACTCCGCCAAACTATTCAGTCAATGTCGCAAAACACATCGCTACGCTGACTGGTCTGCCATTTATCACTGCGGAAAATAAATTTGAAGCGCTCGCTGCACACGATGCTATTGTGGAGACTCACGGTGCGCTGAAAACAGTCGCTTGTTCGCTTATGAAAATCGCCAATGACATCCGCCTGCTGGCCTCCGGTCCACGCTGTGGTATCGGCGAGATCAGCATACCTGACAATGAACCCGGTTCATCGATCATGCCGGGTAAGGTAAATCCTACCCAATGCGAAGCCATGACCATGGTAGCGGCACAGGTACTGGGAAATGACGTAGCGATAAATGTCGGAGGGGCTACCGGGCATTTCGAGCTGAATGTTTTCAAACCGGTGATGATCTATAACTTCCTGCACTCTGCGAGACTGATAGGCGATGTATGTGTGTCCTTCAACGATCACTGTGCAGTAGGTATCGAGCCTATCGAGGCAAATATCCAGAACAACCTATATAATTCACTCATGCTGGTGACCTCACTCAATCCGCATATTGGATATTATAAGGCTGCTGAGATAGCACAGACCGCACACAAGTCAGGTAAGACACTCAAGCAGACGGCTATAGACTTGGGATATGTGTCAGCTGATGATTTTGACAAATGGGTGAATCCGATAGATATGGTGGGGCGGCTTTGATGACATGCCTTGCATTCATTTAATTAATTATCTTTACTTTAGTCATTATTAAACAAAACAAAAAAATGAAAAAATCGATACTTCTTTTGTCAATCATCATCACGATGGTATGTGGCGCATCTGCTCAGGTTTGTACACCAGATACCACAAATTTTGCTGCAGGCAAGTATGTTTATCCTGACTCACTGCCATGCATCACGATAGGCCAGGCATACTCCGGTACCGTCAGTATTGAAGTACCCGATTCACTCGATGCACATGATTTCGTTTCCGCCCTTCCCGCTGGCTTATATTATTTTCATATTGATTCTATGCGTATAGATAGTATTAGTGC
>PLSN01000141.1 GCA_003165135.1 Bacteroidota bacterium | reverse complement strand
TTCGGTTCTGCTACATTATTTCACAAATATCTGGAGATGCCCATCATGACTTTCAGAGAAAGAATAAAACAATATCCTGACCATCAGATATCAAAGTGAACCCGTATACCTACGATATGTTCAGGCCCACGGTCTTTATTATATGCCGGATTGATCACAAACTGATAATCTAAAGTGACAAAGAGAAATGATGCAAGCTGTGTACTATAGTATGTCTCCAGAATATTCTCCCTGTTGTAATTTAATTGTCCGTCTCCCACTATGAAACCATGCCCGCCTGCCTCCAGATACTCCTGATGGTCTTTTGAAATACCATTCGTAGAGAGTGCTAAGCCCCATGTGTCAAATGCTCTCTTCCATAGCTTTCCCTTCATACTCATACCCAGTTGGGCATTATTATCTATCTCTGTAAAGGCCCATGTAGCTGTGTGCCCGTCATTCCAGTTTCCTCTGGCAAAAATGCCCAGATACCCTGTCAGCTCCTGCTCCAGATTGACGCCGAAACCGTATTTGATACTGCTGGGACCTGTACTTTCTATACTACCCCCGATCACATTTTCCAAAGTACTGTCTCCTTTGAGCAGGTCTGCTGTGGCATCAGTATATTTCGGTGCCCTGGTCAGTGAAATAAACCCGGTAGCCCTTACCACTCCGGGATGTCCCTTTACTGCCCATCTTCTTTCGCCTTCCAGCGATTCGGAATTTGATTTATTTATATCTACGTCCATTTTGATGCCATTGGCCCGGACAGGCTCCATGACTGCCGAGGTCCTGATAGCCCACTGCGGTTTTATTAATTCTAAGACCAGGCCGTATGTATATCCACGTGTATCTGCCGGAAAATCCCACGAACCATTGGCCATCAGTGACCAGTTCATAAATTGCGAACGTGTATCATGACTATATGTATTAGCATCAAAGAAGTCTGAGATGCCAAATTTCCCCATTGTGATCACTACTTTTGAGGTAGGAGTTTTGCCTGCCAGTTGGTTCTTATCGGACTCTTGTACTTCATAGTCAGAATTATGCAGAGCAATAACTTGCTGCAGGTAGGTCCTTGCAATAAAAGGGGTTGGTGTAGGATTACCCACCCGATATATCTCCCCATTTGAAAAACCTGCAATTCCCTCCGTATGACTCAGGCCTGCACCGCCGGCCAGTTCCGGATTGAAATACAAGGTAGCTCCCTTCCATAGTTTCCTGCCGACAAAGATGGTTGTGGTAAGAGAAACAGCTCCTTCAGCATTGCTGCTAAGACTATTAATGCCCGAGTAGTCAGCATGAAAGGAAGGGTGATACTGGTATATAACTGTGAGCTGGGCATGTATCGTCCAGTTGGCCACTGAATCTTTCTTTCCCAGTCTGTCATTACCGATCACTCTGCTCACTACATTGTCCTGAGCAGAGCTGAATAATGAAAATGATAAAATAAATAAGGTAAGTATTACCCTCATGTTGATTTTTTAAAGCGTGCAAAAATAATATTTCTGTGATAGAAAATGAGTGTAATTGTGAGGTCAAAATTCCCAATGGAGCCTTGCTCCGAAAATATCTACCGGGCCACGTGCGCGGTTAAATGCGGGATTACTGACCAGCTGATAATCAACTGTGACATGCAGCGTTTTCCATATATGAAAATCGTAGTAAGCTTCAAGCGCTCTCTCCGGGCTATAGCTCAAATTGCCATCACCATCTAATATATCCGTGCCACCTGCCTTGAGAAATTTTTGGTTGGCGATCGAAGCACCACTCACTATATAGACAAGGCCGAGGGCATCATCGCGTCGGTGCCATGCCTGACCTTTGACGCTCATGCCCAGTGATGCAGTCCAGTTGACATCAGTGAATGTCCATGACTCAAGCTGGCCATTATTCCAGCCTAGACGCGAAAATAGACCGACGTTCTTTGCTACTTCCTGCTCCAAGTTCAGCCCAAAACCATATTTCAAACGATAGGCACGTGCAGCTGCCGGGATAGTCACTCCCGCACCCTGACTGACATCCGGCCCCGGAGGATTTGCCAGCAATAGGGCCGTAGCCACCTGATAGCTGGCAAAGTCAGCCTCATCCAGCCATGACAGAAACCGGATAGTGCCCGGATGAGCTTTTATATTATAGCGCCCTTCCAGTTCTGCCATCATCGCCCAGGAGCGCAGGAATGGCCCATCACTTCCCCGACCAGGCCACATGAGGATCTGATCATCAGCTGTAGCGCCATTTTTTACACTAGGCATTTGAAAAAATCCATAGCGCAAAGACCATCTTGGCTGATTTAAGTCTATGGCAATCCCAGTAGTGTACCCGATTTGATCTTCTCCATAATCCCAAGTGAGATTAGCCATCGCCGCCCAATTCATAAACTGAGTATGGGGGTTGTGCGCATATGTATTGTTATCACAAAAGTCCAAGGGGCTCATTCGTCCAATGGTAAAGGTAAGCCGGCGGATATCTTGTGTACCTGCCAGTGTGAGTTGATCATCAGCCACGTCTTCCTTCTCTCCTCCCAGACCAATAGTTTGACGAATAAATAAATGTGCAAACGAAAAGTTCGGAAACTCGGTGCCTGCTTTGTATGCATCACCATTTGGAAAAGCCTCGATGCCAAAGGTCTGGCTCAGCCCAAAACCCTGCCATGTCAATAGTTCCATATGCACTTCGGCACCTGGCCATAAGCGCACACCGGCAAAAAAACTCAATGTCGCAGTCTCCTGTATCTGTGCATTATTGCTCAGACTATTCGGGCCTGAATATTTTGCAGAAAACCCCGGGTCACCCTGTCCGATATAAGTATTCTGTACGTGGAAGTTCCATCGGGAGGGTTTTTTATGCGTTACATTTGCTGAATCAACTTNNTGCGGATGTATTTAAAATGCCGATGACAACAAAAAATATGGTAATGATTATCCTCATGCTGTCTCATAAATTATTTATCTAATAAATACTTATCGTAAGCCAAATTTCTATATAAATCTCCTCACAGAGTTTTTATAATCAAGGTAAACCTGTCCGTGCATCTTATACAGAAACTCTTCCTCCAGCCTCACCTGGATCTGTATCAATACATATCCAAGCACCACAAGCATCATTGTAAATGCATTAGGTGTGACCAGAAACAGCCCTACTACAGATACTATCATACCGAGGTAAATAGGATTGCGGGAGAAATGAAAAATACCTGTACTGACCAGTTCTGTTTTTTGCTTCTCATCTATGCCGACCCTCCATGATGCCTGCATATTGATCTGAGCTGCCGAGGTCCATAGCAATGAAACGATCATAACGATGAGCCCGGATATTACCAAAGCATCACTACCCAGATAGCTCATTGGTAGAAAGCATGTGTAGCTGGCAGGATGTACTACATAGAGTATGATATATATGCTCGCCAGTATCATCCATGCACCGAAGTATTTTGCTATCAGGCCATGTGCATCATCCGAAGCGGAAAGCACCACTGGGCTCTTGCCTATCTTTTTCCTCACTATCACAGCGGGGATCACCAACAGCAGCAAAAAATAAATCACGATATACACAGGTAATATGAATGTAAGGTATTGTGTCATGGCATTTGAGTTATATGTGAACTAATACATGGTAAACATAAATACAATAATTCAATTTACCAAATAAATATAATTAGTCAAGACTAATAAAGTGATTCGATAAATAATTTTTACATTTGTAGACTTCATAAAAATCACTAATGCACTCACTATCAGAAGAAAATTACCTTAAAGCTATATACAGCCAAGCAAAAGAGGGTGCACATAAGATCACACCGACCTCTATCGCCGAAGAGCTGCGCAATAATCCGGCATCCGTCATCGACATGCTGAAGAAGCTCGGGGATAAAAAGCTGCTCAACTATGATAAGGTAAAAGGGGCGAGACTGACCGAAAAAGGGACTAAAATTGCCATAGAAATAGTAAGAAAACATCGCCTTTGGGAAGTTTTCCTGCTGGAGAAACTCGGCTATAGCTGGGGCGAAGTACATGATATAGCTGAGCAATTAGAACATATACACTACGAGGACCTGACTGACAGACTGGATAAGTTTCTCGGCTATCCTAACTATGACCCGCACGGTGACCCGATCCCGGATAAAAACGGTAAGATCCCTGCTACCAAATGGCAGGCCCTGGCTGAAGTAGAGATCGGCAAAAAAGTCAAGGTCATGAATGTCGACGACAACTCACCTGACTTTCTAAAGTACCTGGACAAACAGGAGATCGGGTTGAATAGTATCCTTACCATAAAAGAGATACAGAACTTTGACAAATCCCTGCTCGTGGAGCTGAAGGGGAAAAAAGAAATTTATCTGAGCCCCGAAGCTTCCCGAAAAATATTCGTAGAATAATAGCAGTATTAAGGCTATCTTCTTACTTGTGGTACAAAGAACAAATTCAACTGCATATCTTTTTGTAAGACCTCGGGCCTTTATAACCAGATATTAAACTTCTTAATATACCACACTTTGATAGCTTGTGTCAATGCGCAATATGCAACCAGTACCGCTATCAGGATAGGAAAGTATTGC
Organism: Bacteroidota bacterium; assembly: GCA_003165135.1. Lineage (GTDB taxonomy): Bacteria > Bacteroidota > Bacteroidia > Chitinophagales > LD1 > UBA1941. Next base: position 8,154 of record PLSN01000141.1, on the reverse strand, counting down.
CATGGCAGCGGTACCATTTCAAAAGCACTCGCAAACGGTGTAAATGGCAACGCTATACCGATGACCATGATAGCTGATGTGAGTGCAATAACAGGGGCTGTGGCCCAGCTTTGGATAAATGGTATCTTCTTGGTCCTTATCATGTGTATGATAAGAGTCTGCGATAGCAATCCTTCTATAAACCAGCCTGATTGAAAGAGTGACTGGTTGGCCGGAGTATTTGCTTTAAAATAATAATACATTACCGCAAACATGACATAGTCAAAGATAGAACTGATAGGGCCAATGAATATCATAAAGCGCGCTATACTATCAGCCTCCCATTTGCGTGGCTTCTCCAGGTACTCGGCATCCATCATATCCCATGGTATGGATATCTGAGATATATCATAGAGCAGGTTCTGTACCAGCAGCTGTATCGGTAGCATAGGTAGGAATGGCAGGAATGCACTCGCGCCAAGCATACTGAACATATTTCCAAAATTGCTGCTCGCAGTCATCTTTATATACTTGATGATGTTGCCGAATGTCCTCCGACCATATATCACTCCTTTGCGGAGCACCATGAGGTCCTTCTCCAGCAATATTATATCTGCACTTTCTTTGGCTATATCAGTCGCAGTATCTACTGATATACCCACATCAGCATCTCTCAGTGCACCTGCATCATTGATACCATCACCCATGAAGCCTACAGTATGCCCTTTAGCCTGAAGTACCTTTATGACACGGCTCTTTTGTGCGGGGCTTAGTTTCGCAAATATGCCGACATCGTCAATCTGTTTGGTCAGGTCCTCATCGCTTATATTATCGAGGTCATTGCCCATGATAATATTATTGATCGGTATACCGACATCACGGCAGATCTTTTTTGTGACTATTTCGTTATCCCCTGTCAGCACCTTTAGTGTGATGCCCAGTTTTTGTAGAGCTTCTATCGAAGGCTTGGCTGAAGGCTTGGCCGGGTCAAGAAATCCGATAAATCCCGTCAGGATCATATTGCTCTCATCGGCTACAGAATACGTAAGGGGCCTTTCATCATATTCTTTGATAGCCACGAGCAGTACTCGCAACCCTTCTTCGTTAAGCTTTTGGGTGGTGGTCAGGATCGTTTCACGCATTTTGGCATCCATAGGGATCACGTTATCACGCTCTAAATGCAACTGCTTATCCTCTCCCGGATCAAAGGCGAATGAACAAAGGTCAAGTACTTCTTCCACAGCACCCTTGCAGATCAGTAGGTGCTTGTGATTCTGCTCCAGTATCACTGACATGCGCCTGCGCTGAAAGTCAAACGGTATCTCATNNTCGAGCAGGTTCTTGAGACCTGTCTGATGAAAACTATTCAGGTATGCCCACTTCAGTACTTCATTATCTTCCGTGCCGTATACATTCAGATAGCGCTCCAGTACGATCTTATCCATGGTCAGTGTACCTGTCTTGTCAGTACACAGTATGTCCATAGCGCCGATATTCTGTATTGCATTGAGGCGCTTGACGATCACTTTACGCTTGCTCATATTGACTGCACCGCGGGCGAGATTTGCGGTCACTATCATGGGAAGCATAGCCGGAGTAAGTCCGACTGCAAGTGCAAGTGCAAACAGAAACGCCTCGGTCCAGTTGCCTTTACTCAGTCCATTGATCAGAAATACCACAGGCACCATCACGACCATGAACCTGATCAGCAGCCAGCTTACACTATTGACCCCTTTGTCAAAGCTAGTCTCTGGCCTTTTGCCCGTAAGTGATTTGCCTATAGATCCGAAATATGTATCGCTTCCTGTAGTCACTATAATCGCCGTAGCTGTACCGCTCTCTATATTAGTCCCCATAAAGCAGATATTCTCCAGCTCAAGTGGCGATCTTTGATTTGCATTCGCCACTACCTGCTCACGCTTCTCTACCGGCAGTGCCTCACCGGTGAGTATGGACTGACTCACAAAGAGGTCCTTTGACTGAATGATACGGCAGTCCCCAGGTATCATATCACCTGCAGAGAGTGAAATGAGATCACCGGGCACCAGTTCTTTTATATCTACTTCTATTTTGCCGGCACCTTTGCGGAGTACAGTGGCAGTGGTCTTGACCAGGCTTTTGAGTTTCTCTGCTGCATTATTGCTTCTGAACTCCTGCCAGAAGCGCAATAGTGAGCTGATAATAATCAGGATGGTCACTACGATTACGGTCTTATAGTCCCGCTGGGCAGGATCGGGTGCCTATATTACATCAGTGATCAGAGATACTACCGCTATCAATATAAGAACACCGATGAAGGGGTCTACGAATGCCTGCAATAACTGAACATACCAGGCAGGGGCCTTGTCGTGGGCTACTTCATTGGCACCATATTTCTCCAGTTTGCTTTCTACGGCATCAACATCGAGCCCGCCATCTCCACTATCTAATAGCTTGAACAAACCCTGTTTGTCCTGGCCAGAGGCATTTCTCAGCAGGTTAGCTGCCCGGTCGTTAAAACCGGAAGAAGAAGATTGGGCTGCGGTCTGGTCCTTTTTTTTGAAAAAAAACATACATCTCTCCTTTTCTATTTAGTAATGAATAAAAATACCTGCCCCCTCAATGACTGAAGCCAGATGCATATATATAGAAGCCCACCCACCGGAGATACTAGTGGTATGATGACTGTTAGGATATTTTTTTTTGAGCATAGCTCTTGTTTTTTAGTCCCGCTGACCGGGGACTGCACAAGAGCAATCCGAGAATGGCGGAAATTTAATGATTGAAACGACTTCGACTCGGATAACTGTCCATGGACTGTTGTTTTACTTAAAAATGCTGCTTTTCCCCTGAGGAAACGCCGTGCAAAAGTAGTCCTCTTTTTAAAAAAACCAAACACACGCATATAAAAATCGTTTCATAGTGAAACAAAAATAAATGCATGCCGTAAATGTGGTGACAAGAAAAAACTTAAAATATGAGAAAAGCATACATAGTCTTATTTACATCACTCATGGCGGCCTCATCGTATGGTCAGTCACTGCACCATGCAGTATTCAACTCTACCGGAGGTACCATAGGTTCTGCCGGTTCGACAAGAATGATACTGTCAGTAGGTGAACCTGTAATAGGTATGGCCAGCGCGTCAGGAGTTAATTTGGGGCAAGGTTTTCTGGGGGGAAGCAAAACAGTAACCACATCACCGGCAGGTATAGAGGATATTACTACTGACAATGCGACCATCTACCCAAATCCATTCTCAAACATAATCAGGATAAACTCTGACGCAGACAATATACATGTATCTGTAGTAAATATCATTGGTCAGGAGGTATACACCGGTGCCTATCAAAGCGGCGGCATAGACCTGTCAAACCTTAACCAGGGTATGTACGTGATACAAGCTAGCTCTAACGGAAAAATTATTTCAACAACTAAACTTTTAAAACAATAAAAACAATGAGAAAGATTACCCTTACACTTTTTGCAATGGTGGTATTTGTCGCAGCGTATTGCGGTGTACCACAGGCCATCAGCTATCAGGCGGTCGTACAGAATGCCACCTCCGGACAGCCTATCAAAGACAAAACGGTATCCGTCAGGCTATCGATTCTATCAGGCAGTGCCGTAGGCCCTGTGAGCTATGAGGAAACTCAAAGCATAACTACTGACGGTATAGGAGTTATAGCACTGAATATCGGAAACGGATCAGTGGTCTCCGGAACATTCACATCTATCAACTGGTCTTCAGGTTCATACTATCTGAAAACTGAGATCGATACAACCGGCGGTACCAACTATGCTAATGTGGGCACCGTTGAGTTCTTCTCTGTTCCATACGCCATGTATGCAGCTCAGTCCAACTTTGCATCTTCTGATTTTCCTGATGGACTGGTGAATATCGTCCCTATCCTTCAGAATGGAAGCTTCTCATATACAGTGCCTGCCGGTCAGACACTATATATCACTAACATCTCTTACAATCAAGGAGCATCATGTACTTCATACGGTGTCAACGTAAATGGTGTGACGCTCACTTCAAACGAAACAACCGGAGGAACTTCAGCAAGTGCTAGCAATAAAATCGCTTATCCTATAGGAATACCTTCAGGATATAATGTGAGCTCATCCAGCTGCGGAACTTCAATGCTTGGTTTTACTATACCAACAAACAACTCTTGGGTAGCCTTTGACCTCTCTTCGGGCAACTATACTGTACCGGTAGGCAAGGTCCTCGTAGTAAACAATATGGTTTCAAATGCCAGCGCTACATGGAACAATACCTATAACATAAGCGGAAATACAACTACATTCGAAAAAGGTATCAACTTCATAGATNNCAGGTGGTTCGCTGATGATGATCGGTTACCTCAAAAACAGATAATAAAACATTAAGGCTTCGGTGTAGCAGCAGCCCGCCGGAGCCTATCATTTACAGCTCTACCTAAGCCTCCCTCCGGGAGGCTTTCGGATATTATAAGGTCAGCATCACTGGCATCCAGCTCTCTCATTCCCGCGAATAATCTCTTAGCAGCTATGTCAATGTCCCCCTCAGGGGATAAAATAAAGGACCGGCCGGCATCATGCTTCTTACAAAAACTCAGTACTGCTATTTTTTTATCTGCATATTTCTCCAGCAATGAATCAATATCTCCCAGGATCATTGGCTTGCGCGGTGCATAGTGTGATTCCAGCATACCCGGTCCTGCGGGGTCTGATGTACTATGGTCCTGTATATTTACCTTCCCTACACAACCCTCTATCTGCTCTATCGACAGCCCGCCCAAGCGATAAACTATTATGGCGTCGCCCTCCATGCCCACGATGGTTGACTCTATACCTACTCCGCATTCACCGCCATCCAGTATATATGGTATGATCCCATCGAGCTGTGCCAGTACATGCTGCGCAGTAGTAGGGCTGATATACCCGAATGGATTAGCGCTAGGCGCTGCGAGCGGAAAGTCCAACGACCTCAATAGTTCCAATGCCACAGGATGGCGCGGTATACGAATGGCTACCCGCTCCAGGCCCGATGTGACCAGGTCAGGTATCACTGCAGCCCTCGGCAGCAGGACCGTCAGCGGCCCGGGCATAAACCGCTCCATCAATGGCAGCAATCGCTCGGGTATATGCCTCACATACCGACTGATCTCAGAGATAGCATGGCTATGAACGATGAGGGGATCAAAAAAGGGCCTGTTCTTTGCCTTGAATATCTTTAGCACTGCATCTTCATTGAGCGCATTGCCGGCGAGGCCATAGACAGTCTCTGTGGGCATGCCCACTATACCACCGCTTCGCAGTATTTCCGCGGCCTGATGGATGTCCTTTCCTATTTGTGTCTTAAAAGCCATTTATTCCTGCAAACCTATGTTTTATTTTAATTTTCACCACTTCTCATGGATACACCGAGCAAATCCTGCCCTACACCCATATTTTTTTTGTACCGGACAATAAACTTTCCGCTTAGCGTTTTGTTACCATAGTCAATTGTGTTTGGTTTTGGTCCTAAATTGGCCCTGTCGAAAGACAGGGCTTTTTTATTGCACTTATGACTTGAATATACAAGCATTATTTTTTCATTTATACATCTCAAAAATTCATATTTAATGGTATAGGTGCCACTAGTGCCAAAACAATAATCTGCTTATAATGTATAAGTTAGGTATACTTTAAATTGATATTTTTGAATATAAATATGCATAATTGAATTTAACTTTGCTTTTATTGCTTACTAAATACAAATATAGCAAATTACTATGACTAAGCCAAACACTGCAGGATTTCTCCCAAAAGGCAATTTTTTTCAAGCGCTTAGCAAAATAGGTATATATTAGTCGGCTAATTATAGATTAAGATGATACTTGTCGCGGATTCAGGCTCTACCAAAACTAACTGGCTCATCAGCAATGGCCCTCTCATGGAAACTATAGGGTTCAATCCCTTTTTTCATACTTCGGAAGCTATCTACGAGCAGCTGGCCAAAAACGCCGACCTCGATAAGATCCGCAACGAAGTGAAAAAGGTATACTTCTACGGGGCGGGATGCTCGAGTCCAGAGCGCAACAGTATAGTAGAGAAGAGTTTAAAGAAATTTTTCACAGAGGCAGAGATACATGTGGACCATGACCTCATGGCTGCCGCTCTCGCGACCTACGATGGCCGCCGGAGCATAGCCTGCATACTCGGCACCGGGTCAAATGCCTGTCTGTACAATGGCAATGAGATAGATCACGCCATTTCCCGTGGTATGGGTTATATACTGGGCGACGAAGCCAGTGGCAGCTATTTCGGCCGCAGGCTGCTGACAGCATACCTGTATAAAGAACTCCCTAAGGCTACTCATGAGCATATGCTGAGCCAATACGGCCTCACCAAAGAAAATATCCTCTGGGCAGTATATAATGAGCCACACGCCAATGTATATATGGCGCGCTTTGCCAAGGTATTGACCCAGTCAACCGACCGGGAGTATATCGAGACCCTGGTATATGAGGGCTTCAAGGACTTTTTCCGTCATAATGTTGTTTGCTTTGATGGCTACAAAGGCTACCCCGTGCATTTCGTCGGGTCCATCGCCTTTCATTTCAAAGACCTGCTGGGCCGCGTAGCTACCGAGTTCGGCTGCGAACTGGGCAATGTGGACCGTCAGCCTATCTTCAAGCTCCTCGAATGGCACGAACGTGTCAAAGCGACAGTCTGATTATTATTCTACCATAAAATATAGGTCCCATTTAGAATAGTCTGAAGTTTGATATCGCCTGCCATCCAGTCCCGATAGCAGTTTGCAATCACCCCTGTATATATGTGCCTGCATATTGGAATGCTTCTGATCCTCCAGGCGGTGAGAGGCAAAATCAGACAGATATTTAGAACTGATCGTAAAACTGCCATTATCAGGCACAGTGAATATATATATCCTATCAGGTACCCTTCCATTCAATGTTAGTTCCTTCAAAACTATTTCAACACCATTTAGATTACTGGTATCCGTATTCCAGCGCAATGTGATTCCATCTGTTTTACTGTTTACCCTGATCGTTTTATGGCTTGAGTCATACCCGGGCTCTGTAGTCACATTCAGTATTGATGGGAAATACATACTGGTATTAAACAAAATATTGCCCGTGCTATCGCTCATGGCGACCGGTTGACAGGCATGGTCAAATACACTGCTATACTGACTGATCGGACCCTTTTGGTAAGATGATATTTGCCCGCTGCCAGAACTCATCATCTGAGCATAGGTATAAGTATTTGTTCCCACAGTGATAGTCGAAAATGGTATTGGTTTTCGTTCATCCGATTTCAGCCCACCCTGTATATTAAAAATAGGTGGTGTATTAGTATAATCTGCCAGGCCACCCCTGCTCTCAGATACCCGTATCCCTCCTGACAGATGGGCTATACCTTTACTGCAATCTATCATCTCCATTTGGTAATAGATATTGGGGGATTTTTTTGGCATGGCAGAAATATAAATATACTGCCCATGCGTTTTAGTGATTGTATCATTTACCTGCCTATACATCACATACCCTCGCTTTTTGACTGTTATCCTTTGTCCACCATATACCTCGGTAGACATTATAGAAGCTATGCTAAACAGAAAGAGAAAAGTTGCAGATTTCATATACATTATTTTTCCATGTGTGAGTAACGCGAAAAGGCACTAAATAGTATCACCTATGTGCTTAAAAGGCGAAACTAGTATGGAACTTCAGCCGCTCATAGAATAGAATCTGCTATCATTTTATGAGTTTTGCCATACATCAAATTATTTCCGCGCATATCTGCGTTATCTGCGGGAATGAAATTCGGGAATAAAATCAGTCAATCTGACGAATATCATATCCATTGACTGGATTACAGAATTCACACATCATCAAATTAATGTATTTTTGTGTATTAGTTTACCATGAGTCTCATTGTCTATTCCATACCGATATTTTTTCTACTCATCGGGGTAGAACTCCTCATCACGCGTGTGAGGCATCTGCCTTATTACAGGTTCAATGACGCCATCACCAATCTCAGCTGCGGCATAGGCTCACAGATCACAGGCATATTCCTGAAGTTCCTGACTTTTGGCGTATATATGATCATTTACAATCACTCTCCTTTCACCTGCCGGATACCATACAATTATTTCACCATCATATTGCTCTTCCTTGGAGTTGATTTTTTCTACTA
>PLSN01000357.1 GCA_003165135.1 Bacteroidota bacterium | reverse complement strand
TTCGTGCATTTTGATGATCCGCTGTGCGAGTGCCAATCCTACTCCCATACCATCATAATCTGCCCTGTCATGCAGGCGTTTAAATACGGTAAATAGATTTTTAGCAAATTTCATGTCAAACCCTGCACCATTGTCCCTGATATAGTAAATGGTTTCCTCAGCAATGATCTCAGAGCCGAGTTCAATGATAGGATTACTTTTTTTGCCGGAGTATTTTATGGCGTTCGATATGAGGTTTATCCATACTTGCTTGACCAGAGCAGGGTCACAGTATGCCGGGGCCAGATTGTTTATAATGATATTGGCTGTGTGAATATTATCCGATTTTCTCAGATCGGAAATGATACTTTGTACCATATGGTTAAGATCCACCGGGGCCTTGTAAAGAGCTTCTCGCCCCATTCGCGAAAAGTTAAGCAGATCATCTATCAGCTGGCCCATTCGTTTTGAATTGTTAACAATGATATTGACAAATTCCCTGGCTTCGTCATTTAGGTTTTGGTCGTGATCAGAAATAAGTAGTTTGCCATATCCGCTTATGATACGCAGTGGTGACCTGAGATCATGGGAGACCGAGTAGCTGAAGGCTTCAAGGTCTTTTATGGCTTCTTTCAACTCACTGGTGCGCTCCGTGATCTTTATCTCCAGAGATCTGTTGAGGTCCTGAATAGCAGCTTCGGATTGTTTACGCTCTGATATATCTTTCAGGTTGCAGACGATCCCGTTCACAGCTTCATCCTGTAGCAGGTTAGTGCATGTGCACTCTATCCATCGGTATTCGCCATCTTTTTGAGGAAACCTGAATTGGGTACTTATCGCCACGCTGGGCGTTATCAGTACTGTATTTACTGTTTCAGAAAGAGTTGCAAGGTCTTCGGGGTGGACAAGGTCATAAATACTAATGTTTTTCAGATCGGCCTTCTCGTATCCGAATGTTTTAAATATAAAGGGACTGGTATATCTGGGTTGTAGACTGCGATTGAGTATCAGGATCATCTCAGAGCCATTTTCTATCCATGCCTTAAATTGCTTTTCACTTTTCTGCAAGGCATGCTCGGCTATGAGTGCTTTGATCTCACTCTCCATGCTTTTTACCTTGCTTTCCTGCAGTTCTCTTTCTCTTTTCTCATTTTCATAACGGGCTTTTATGAAAAGTACTATTTTGCTCTGCTCATTGTCATAGTGTGTCTTGTAATTTTGCATATATACACGATACGAGTCAAGGGCCTTTTGCGGTGTACCCTCAGCCTCATATAGTTCTGCACCAACTTCCGACAGGCTTTCTCTCAGGGCATCATCATCTCCAAGATCTTTATGATTAGAAACGTAGTCGAAAAGTTCACGGCAACGGTTTAGATTATTTTGTCTTAGAGCGATTGATGCAAGCTGTACAGAAGCCAAAAGTTCCTGTGCTACCAGATGGTTATTGCGAGCTATTTCCAATGCTCCGGCATATTTTTTTTCGGCATCGTCCCATTGTTCGAGCTCTTTCAGAAGATCCCCTTGGTTGAAATATGCCTGTGATGCCATAAAGAGGTCATTGACTTCTTTTGAATAAGAAATGATAACGTCATACTGAAGTAATGCCTCCTTGTAATTTCTCTCTCGGCCATGCAACATTGCATTGGCATAGTGATACTGCATTTTTATCTCAATATTGTCCAGTCGGGATATAAGAGCATTTGCCTTTTGAAGAACTTCTCGACCATCACCAAAATCTTCTATAGAAAATAACAAAAACGACAATTGTAGGAGACTGCGAGCGTGTGCCATTTCATCACCAGCAGTCTCTTTAAGCTCCATTGATTTTTTAAGGTATTCTATCGCTTGGTGTACCTGGTTCGTGGATGTATATAAAGCTACCAGATTGTCATACCTGTTATAGCGTAGCCGCATATCGCCGAAATTATTCGCCAGTTCCAGTGAGCGTAACAGACTGAGTTCTGCAGCTTTGTATTCACCTCTTTTGAGCATTACCAGCCCCTTGAGCATTGTTACCTTCATTTCTTCGACGGGGCTTAATGAAGGTGAATCTTTACTTTCTAATAGCAAGATCAATTCATAAGCTTCATTGAGTTTCCCTTTACTAACAGCATCATGTATCTGAGAAATATAATCCGCACAAGTAGTATGTTGTATTGTATTGTCCATTATTTGAAACCCAATCAGAATGAACTCGTAAATAAACGTTCACTAAATATCAAATGTATGAAAAAAACAATTCAATTTCTATTCGCCATGTCAATCTTGTTGGAAGGCCATAGTTCATTTGCAGGGATACCTGAATCCGCTGATAAAACACTTCCAACTATGCCATTATTAAGCCCAGTCAGAGGGCCACAAGTTCTCATCATTACAGTGCTAGACGACAAAGAGCAACCCATAGCAGGAGCTACAGTATCGGCGCCATGCACCGGACAGAGTGCTATGCTGACCAATAAGCTTGGTGTCGCTCAGTTTACACTGACGGGCAGCTGCAACTGCAATGGGGCAGAGGCCGACATCACTACATCCAGCTGTGATACAAGGATCACACTGAGCTGCACCGGCGATAATGATGCTGTCTGCCAGTAAAAGAAAGCTGACACACTATTATTACTGAAAAAATCAAGCTGTACCTGTCAAGATAACAGGTACAGCTTTTTGTATTTTATTCATTTATAGTATTTCATCAATCAAACTCATTTCATTCCCAATATACAGATGCCGGATTTTGTTTATTTGGCTTAGTATTATCC
>PLSN01000136.1 GCA_003165135.1 Bacteroidota bacterium | reverse complement strand
GCAAAATACTTACTTCGATTTGAATCGCTCTATTAGTGGTGCTACTATCCATGAGTATACATAGCAGCCAGCACAGATCGCAAAGACAGATTCCAAGGTCGCAAATAATACGAGGACCCCTGTCACTACTTTTGCAGTACCAACAAAACCTGAAAGCAACAAAGCAGATATGGCCACCGAGAAAACAAAACCGATAGCAGCCGCAAATTTCTTTGGTGCGGCATAGATAGGTTTGACTTCCAGATTCAGCGTTTTAGCGAGCTGCTGTGCGGCAAGTGCAAAAGGTGGCTTGATATTGGTAAAGGNNTAAATGCGCGCAGAAAAAAATCGATGCTCAGATATATGGACAATATGGCCCAACCTGTCGCAATTGTTGCGATGGCGAATGTCAGGACAAAGCCCGCTACGAGGCGTACTACATTTTCATTGACCCTGCCCTCGATGGCTGCAAATTTTACAGTTCCCATTTTTATTATTTTATGTCTTAGAAATTATTCAAAAAAAAAGCTCCACATATGTGGAGCTTGGTTATATAATATTTTTACAGTTTTATCTATCGGTTACATCCACGAATAACCCACACCCTGCCTGACAGAGCAACAACACATAGTGGTATGGATAATGACATTTCGCACGACTCTATTATTGATTTGTATTATAAATATAGTGACAATCTCTTATGTTGTAATATTAAGATTGCTAAAAAATAATAAGGCAGTGTAAATGATTGTCCTTCCATTAATTAGTTTTCGATCAAAGGCGGTTTGGTCTCCAGCCTATGCTGCATATCATCCAGCACCTGCACCTTCCAAGTCTGGCTGCCGGGATGAGCTGGAAAACTGTTTTTGTATGTCGGTATATCAAAAACCTCAAGGTTCATTTTTATGGTCTTAAATACTTTGGCCAAGCCTTCGCCCGGCACCTGCACATGATGCAGGCCACCACTATAGGCAAATATCATTTGCCCTTTATTCAGTGTCCCAAGTATATCCACCACTCCGGGTTTGACTGTCATTTTTTTGCCGTACATATCAAGACCGGTCTTTCGTTTCATCCTTCCTTCAGCAGCTATCATTATGATGGACTCATCATGGATAGACTCCAGAAACTGCTGCCAGCTGTCATCTCTTTTTCGTGTGATGGGTGTCATACCCGGATTGAATATTTTAAAAAGAAAACCGAGCAGAGGGCGGTCGAGGGTCTTGGTCGCGACGGGCAAAACCATTCTCTTAGACAGCATTCTTAGAAACGAAACAGGCAGGAAGCCGATATAAAGTACCTCCATGAGTGAAGTGTGATTGAGAAAAACGATCATCCTCACATCCCTCCATACTATTTTACCATCATGCGGCCAGCCGATCTCAAAGCGATAAAATATTTTCGCAAAGATCTTTAAAGTCATAAGCGTAAAAAAACTGACAAGGCTTTTCATTGTAGCAAATAGAAATTGATCTCTCAGACAAATACTAAAACACAAAATGAAAGTAGGTAATTTTAAATAACAGCAGAGCTAAGATATATGATTAGATTTGTGCCAATCGATAATCATGAGCGGAAAGACAAGCCTTGCCATTATAGGGATACTGCTGGTCGCAGTTACTGTATTTGTATATCAATACAGCACACCAAAGGCTCATATGCNNCCTGGCACCAGTGACCGGAGATATAGAAAGATCATTGCCTCCCAAAGATACAAGCGCAAAGACGGCTGACACTGCCGGGAGAAAGTAAACATTTGTTTTTATGGGTTTATAGGCAGATATTTGCAAACCTTTTGGGGTAATGGCCGCGTAGTACAATGGATAGTATAGAGGTTTCCGAAGCCTTAGATTCAGGTTCGATTCCTGACGCAGCCACATTTTATCACCCGATTTGTATTGAAGTTCAATACTTTAGGTTTACCCTATATTAGAGAGGGGAAACATCAACTTATTCGCTATAACTATTTGCTTATTCTTTCACTCGGGCAAGATAATCCTTGAGACAATCTGGGGCTTTCTCTTGATATGTCGACGAGCTAACCAATACAAGACGGAAGGAATTCTTCCATTCCGATAGTTGAAAAAGTCTTGATAATGGACTTAGTTAGTATGATTGTTGGAGAGTTAGAAATTGAGTTAGTTCTCTCATATGTGGAGCATTACTTCTCTATCTTCGCTCCANNGTCGTCAACCACTGTTTGATCCCCTTTGACAATCGGCTGAAGCTATATATTCAATAAAGCAACGACTTTTAAAACTTAGCATTTCTCCGGGTAGGCATTGCGCTGTCCAATTTTGAAGTCATCATCTAAGTATGTAAGGCTTATCAATTATTGTTTCGGAGCATTAACAAGGAGCATTTTGTCTATGCCTTATTATGAATACTAAGCTATTACATCCGTTACAATGTTTAGTCTGTTTTATTACATCTGAGATTCACACATTAATGAATTTTTATATGTTTTCGTCCTCTCTCCGAACAAAACTAGCTTCGTATTGTGTTTTGCTGAAAGGATAAAAAATATGTTATCAAAAAGATATTTTTTAAAACGGCAGCCCCTGTATTTTTTTAATTTACTATCATAAGACATGACAAAATTCTCCAAATCAAAAAGACATTTATCCCTGTTTTGCCTCTTCATCTTTTTTTCAGCTATAAGCACCGCTCAGCCACCGGGCTGGACCCATATCAAGCAGGTCAATGTAACTGAAAATTCCGGTACCACCTTGATAAATTATCAGGTGAAGCTGACCATCAATACTGCCGCTCTAGTGGCCGCCGGCCAGATGAATGCCAATGGAAGCGATATCCGCTTTGGCAAAGACCCAGCCGGCAATGTGCTTTACCATTACTGGATAGATACTGCTATGAATACCACCTCTACAGTGATCTGGGTCAAAGTAGATACGCTATATGCCTCTCAGGTCAGAACCATGTATATGTTTTATGGCAATACCGGTGCCGCTGTGGCTTCTAATATCACAGGTACCCTTATAGGTCCTTTCTCTTCTATGGATAGCCAAACAGCCGGAACCTCAAGTGGCAATATACACAAAGACCAGTTGGGTTATCGCTTCTCGCCCAATGAACCGATCGTGGTGACCGAATTTGGTAAGTATGAGCCTACTGGATCTACCCGCTATGTTACTCTTTTTGACTTCACCTCACAGGCAATACTCCAGCAGGTACTGGTCAGCGGGGCAGCCTCACAGTATCATTATGCACCGTTGGCTAACAGAATGTGGATGGACTCAGGTGTGCAGTATCTGATCGAGATATATCAGGATAGCGTTGATTGGTATTATGATCGATCTACGAATCCGATCAATTCGCTCCTTACTTATTATGATATACGCCATTGTCTCAACTGTACGCAAAACACATTTCCTACTTCCATTATAAGTAGTGGCCTATATGGTTACCCTGATTTTCTTTTCTATACCAGACAGATCGTGAGCATTGAACCGACCTCGACCGTCACATTGTATCTGAGCGCTCCAAGCCCAGTCATTCAGTGCGCAGGAGCTAGTTCCGGTATTACGATAGGAGATACTGCTAGCGGCGCGCAGGGCACTGTGACCTATAGATGGAGTCCCACGGCAGGCCTGAGCGATAGTACATCCGCCTTTACGGTCTTTACCGGAAGCTCTTCACAAAGCTATACCTTATCCGCTACAGATACTTCCGGCAATACCTCCACCACCACTGTACAGGTGAATGTGGTACAGCCATCGCTCAAAATCGATACCATCTCTATCTGTCACGGCGGTTCCTATGTGCTGAATGGCCATACTTATACCAGCGGTGGCAATTATATTGACACCCTGCTTGGTGGATCCTCGTTTGGCTGCGACAGTATCATTATACTGATACTCAAGGTCAATTCACTGCCTTCTCCGGTTATCAGCCAATCGGGACTCGATACCCTGAAGACAGGCAATTTCAGCTCTTACCAATGGCTACTGAGCAATGGTCAGTTGGCTGGGGCCACTCATTCTGCACTAGTAGCCCTTAGCTCGGGCAGCTACCGAGTCTTTGTGATAGATTCCAATGGCTGCAGTGATACATCGGCGGTATTTAACTATGTCAAGTCCGGGATCAGCGAGCCTAGTGCTGCCGCTGATCTGAAGATATACCCTAATCCCAATACCGGCAATTTTAGCTTGATTATACCTGCGGAGTATGTAGGTAGTCAAATAATTATTTTAGATGTAATAGGCAGGGAAGTGCAATCGGTCAGGGCATCTCAGGAGAGAGAGAATATAGACATGGCTGATCTGCCCGGAGGCATTTACATGCTCAATATTGGCCAGTCCACGATCCGGTTTACAGTCGTCAAATAAATAAATTGATACACAACTAAGAAAAGCAATAACAAAGACATCTATATCCACTAATCCATTGTGGAGTAAATTTGGGTTTTTTTGATAGATCCCCTCGCCAGAGGGGCTATTTATGGTACCGGCCCAGTGGGTGGGTCGGTGCCTTTTCAAAACAGATATTGCACTAGATTATCTTTTTTCACTTTCTATGATTTCTTGAATAGTAAAGTATCCGGACATTCCTTCTATCATTGTCATGCTCGATTCGTGCCGTGGGTTGGCGCTGCAGAATGTATATATCTCCCTAAGCGAATTGATAGAAGTCTTCTCTTTTTCTGATAGCCAGTGTGCAAAATTGTAGTATATCTGAATCTTTACATCTATGTATGCATACATATCCCTATTTTTCGACACCTTGATATAACGCGCATAGGTAGCTATGCATGATATGTAATCTGCCTGCATAAAATAGCCCATCATAAGAATGAGATAAGAGTTGCCGATGGTGCGCGATTTTTTCATTTGCTGAAAACTGATAATGCTCTGCTCGACGAGGCTGATACCCTCTTTGATATACTCGCCCCCTCGCAGCAGCAGCAATCCCGCAGTTGCTA